>NZ_SMKP01000070.1:0-46620 GCF_004349015.1 Nonomuraea diastatica | reverse complement strand
AGGCGCCGGAGAGCTCCGGCAGCTGGCTCGACTTCGTCACCGGCGTCGTGCCGACGAACGTGGTCACCGCCTTCACCGAGGTGAACGTCCTCCAGATCGTCTTCCTGGGGGTCGTGCTCGGCGCGGCCGTGGCGATCATCGCGGTCGTGACCGTGGTCATGGTGGTGTGGGCGGTGTCGGGGGAGCGGCAGGCGGCCGTCTCCACGCCTTCCCCCGCACCCAGCACCTCGATACAGATACCGGCCGAGACGCCGTTCGACACCCCCTCCAGCGACCCGACCCCCGGTGTCGTGACCACGCTCGACACCGAACCGACCACCCTGCTCGGGACGGTGCCGCCCAAGGCCACGCTGGGGGAGGCCATTCCTCCGGGGGGATGGGGCAGGTGGCTGGATGCGTTCGACGAGGCGCTGAGTTCCCAGCAGGCCATGGGCGGGATCGATCCCGCCGTCGCGGCGAAGGCCCGCGAGAAGATCGGCAAGGCGGGCAGGAAGTTCGGCGAGGGCCACCTCGATCCGGCACTCAACCACGTGGCCGGCGTCTACCGCGACTTGATGCGCGCGCAGGAGAAGGGCCGCATGGCGCCGGGAGGGCCGCTGGCCGAGTTCATGGGGGAGTGGCGCCTGCCGGGCCGCTGACCGCCGCGGCAGGGCGGGCGATCGTGATACGGGGGGGACGTAGCACGTACATTGGCGAAATGACCTTCGACCACGCGGCGCGCCGGGAGCGGCTCGCCGGGCTGCTGCCCGCCCACGAGGTCCAGGCCCTGCTGGTCACCTCGCCCGAGAACGTCCGCTACCTGACCGGGCTGGCCAGCTCCAACGCGGCCGTGCTGGTCAGGGCCGACGGCTCGGCGCTGCTGGCCACCGACAACCGCTACATCGACGTGGCACGCGCCCTTGACGTGCCCGCAATCGAGGCGGCCGACGTGGCGGGCGCCCTGGCGGCGCCGGGGACCGGCATCGAGGCGGCGAGCATGAGCGTGGCCACCTATCGCCGGCTGGGCGAGGGGCTGGTCCCGCTGGGGCCGGTGGTGGAGGTGCTGCGGGCGGTCAAGGACCACGCCGAGCTGGCGCTCCTGCGCACCGCCTGCGAGCTCACCGACCAGGCCTTCGCCGACGTCTCGCGGCGCATCGCCCCCGGCATGACCGAGCGTGACCTGGCCCGCCTGCTCGACAGCCGCATGGCCGAGCTGGGCGCCGACAAGCCCGCGTTCGACACGATCGTGGCCGCCGGCGAGAACGGCGCGATCCCCCACCACGCCCACCGGCCGGGAGTTGCGCGCCGGCGACCTGGTCACCATGGACTTCGGCGCCCGCTACCGCGGTTACCACGCCGACATGACGAGAACGGTCTGCCTCGGCCCGCCCGCCGCCTGGCAGCGCGAGCTGTACGACCTCGTCGCGGCGCAGCGGGCGGGCAGGCACGCCCTCGCCCCCGGAGCGCCGGGCGGCGACGTGGACGCCGCCGCCCGCTCCGTGATCGCCGACGCCGGTCACGGTGAGCATTTCAGGCACGGTCTCGGCCACGGAGTCGGGCTGCAGATCCATGAGGAGCCGTTCCTGGGTCCCTCTCGGACCGGTAGACTAGAGGATCGAGTTCCGATCACCGTCGAGCCCGGAGTCTACCTTTCGGGCCGGGGCGGCGTTCGCGTTGAGGACACGCTTGTGACACGCGAGGGCGGGCCGGAACTTTTCACCAAGACGACCAAGGAGCTGCTCGTCCTTTAGAGCGGCCACACGCGGGAGAGAACGAGTGGCGACGACCAACGACCTGAAGAACGGCATGGTGCTGAAGCTCGACGGCGGGGAGCTCTGGGCCGTTGTGGAATTCCAGCACGTCAAGCCGGGCAAGGGCGGCGCGTTCGTGCGCACCAAGCTCAAGAACGTCCTCTCCGGAAAGGTCGTCGACAAGACCTTCAACGCCGGCGTCAAGGTCGAGGTGGCCAACGTCGACAAGCGCGAGATGCAATATTCGTACAAGGACGGCGACGAGTTCGTGTTCATGGACACCGAGACCTACGACATGGTCAACGTGCCCAGCGCGACGGTCGGCACCGCGGCCCACTACATGCTGGAGAACACCCTGGCCACGGTGGCCTTCAACGAGGGCTCCGCGCTCTATGTCGATCTGCCCGCGGCCGTCGAGCTGACCATCTCCACCACCGAGCCGGGCCTGCAGGGCGACCGCTCCACCGGCGGCACCAAGCCTGCCACGCTGGAGACCGGCGCCGAGATCAAGGTCCCGCTGTTCATCACCACCGGGGAGAAGGTCAAGGTCGACACCCGCAGCGGCGAATACCTCGGCCGGGCCTGAGGTGTCGGCACGCGGCAAAGCACGCAGGCGGGCACTCGACATCCTTTTCGAGGCCGAGCTGCGCGGCGAGGATCCGCTGAAGATCCTCGCCGAGCGGGTGGAGCGGCAGGAGCCTCCGGTCAACGAATACACCTCGGCCCTCGTCGAGGGCGTCGCCCGGCACAACGAGCGCATCGACGAGCTGATCACCACCTACGCCGAGGGGTGGAGCCTCGACCGCATGCCGGCGGTCGACCGCAACCTGCTGCGCGGCGGCACGTACGAACTGCTGTGGATGCCCGACGTGCCCGAGGGCGTGGTCATCAGCGAGTGGGTGCACCTGGCGGGGGAGCTCTCGACCGACGAGTCGCCCCAGTTCGTCAACGGCCTGCTGGCCCGCTTCAAGCAACTCAAGCCAAGCCTCACCCTTTAGACACCCTTTTGCCCGCCGTCATGGCCGCGAGTTCGGGGTACGTTCCAAGCACGGCGATCCCGTACGACGCGTGCGGGCCCGTCCGGCATCCGGAGTAAGGGCGCGTCACCAGCCGCGACGCGCCCTTTCCCACGGTGCCCGGCTAGGGTGCCCACCATGGTGACGGAAGAGGACGTGCGCAGGCTGGCACTGACGCTGCCCGAGACGACCGAGAAGACCATGTACGGCACGCCCGCCTTCTACGTGCGCGGCAAGTGGTTCGCCCGGATCAGGGAAGAGGGCGACGTGCTCGTCCTGCCGGTGCCCGCCGAGGAGGAGAAGGCGGGGCTGATCGCGGCCGAGCCCGCCAAGTTCTTCACCACGCCGCATTATGACGGGCACGCGATCGTGCTCGCGCGGTTCGGGGCGGTGGACGCCGAGGAGATGCGCGAGCTGCTGACCGAGGCCTGGCGGCTGCGGGCACCGAAACGGCTGGCCGCCGAGTTCGGCGACCGCGCCTGACCACCGGGCCTGACCACCGGGCCTGACCACCGGGCCTGACCACCGGGCCTGACCACCGGGCCTGACCACCGGGCCTGACCACCGGGTCCGGGCCGCCCGCGGTTCGCGCACTGACCGTGACCGGGCGCGCGGGGGCGGGAGCGGCGGACGTGTCGCGGCAGGGGTTTCCCGCGGGTCTCCCCGGTGGGGAGCGGGCGATCGCGCGCACGGCGTAGGCTGGGCGCATCCGCGAAGAAGCCGTTCGCGAAGTGCGCGTTCGCGAGGGCGCCGGTCGCGAGGGAAAGGGAGGCGAGCCGACGTTGCGTGCTGAAGGCGTCACGAGGACCCCGGCGGTGCGGACCGCCGTCGTCTGGGACGCGTTGCGTTCCGTGCTGGCGGAGCGGGCCGCGTCCACCGGGCGCGAGAGGCTCGACATCGTCGACGCGGGCGGCGGCACCGGCGGGTTCGCCGTGCCCCTGGCGGCGCTCGGCCACGGCGTCACCGTCGTCGACCCCAGCCCCGACTCCCTGGCCGCGCTCGAACGCCGGGCCAAGGAGCAGGGCGTGGGCGTGCGCGCGCTGCAGGGTGACGCCGCCGACCTGGGCGAGCTGCTCAGCCGCGACAGCGCCGACCTGGTGCTCTGCCACAGCGTGCTGGAATACGTCGAAGACCCGATCAGCGCGCTGACCGCCGTCGCCGGCGTGCTGCGCAGGGGCGGGGCCGTGAGCGTGCTGGCCGCCAACCCGGTCGCCAGCGCCATCCACCGGGCGCTCGCCGGCCAGTTCGACGAGGCCAGGTCCGTGCTCGACGACCCGAAGGGGAGCTGGGGCGAGCGCGATCCCACGCCCCGGCGTTTCGCCGCCGCCACGCTCGTCGAGTTGCTGGGCGCCACCGGCTTGTCCATCGGGGCGGTCCACGGCGTCCGCGTCTTCGCCGATCTGGTGCCGAGCAGGCTCGTCGACGGCGAGCCCGGCTCCGCGGACGCGCTCGTGGCGCTCGAGCAGGCGGCGTCGACCCACCCGGTGCTGAGAGACATCGCCACACAGCTGCACGTGCTCGGTCACAGGACCTGAGCCCCGACCGCCGGCATGGGCGCGGCGGAGATCGCGCCCGACCACTCCGACGCCTCAGCGTCAGGAAGGAAAAAGATCGATGGCCGCCCCCCTCGGTGTAGAACGCCTGTTCGGATAGAATCGACGGCGTGTCTCGCAAGCAGATCACCGGCATCGGCCCCGCTCCGCAAACCGGGGTCGACGACAGCGGCTGCCCGATCCTCCATGTCGACATGGACGCCTTCTACGCCAGCGTCGAGCTGCTCGACCGCCCCAAGCTGCGGGGCCGGCCCGTGATCGTGGGCTCGCCCGCCGGGCGCGGCGTGGTGCTCAGCGCCACCTACGAGGCCAGGGCGCACGGCGTGCACTCGGCGATGCCGATGAGCAGAGCGCGCCGGCTCTGCCCGCGGGCCACGGTCATCCCGCCCAGCCACGGCAAATACTCCGAGGTCTCCAAGGGCGTCATGGAGATCTTCCACGCGATCACCCCGCTGGTCGAGCCGATAGCCTCCGACGAGGCGTTCCTCGACGTCGGGGGAGCCAGGCGCAGGCTCGGCCCGCCCGCGGCCATCGCCGCCATGATCAGGGAGCAGGTCCTCGACCGCTACGGCATCACCTGCTCCGTTGGCGTCGCCGCGAGTAAATTCGTGGCAAAGCTCGCCTCCAAGCAGTGCAAGCCCGACGGGCTGCTGGTGGTGCCCGCCGGCGAGGTGGTCGGCTTCCTGCATCCGCTGCCCGTGTCGGCCTTGTGGGGTGTGGGGGAGCGCACCGAGCAGGCGCTGGTGCGACTCGGCATCCGTACGGTCGGAGACCTGGCCAGGGTGCCGTCCAGCACCCTGCAGCGGGAGCTGGGGCAGGCCGCGGGCGGCCATCTCGCGGCGTTGGCCTGGGGGCGTGACGAGCGACCGGTGACCGCCCACGTGCCCGACAAGAGCATCGGCAACGAGGAGACGTTCGCGTCCGACGTGGACGATCCCGAGGTGATCAAGCGTGAGTTGCTGCGTCTGTCGGAGCGGGTGGCCGCCCGGATGCGTAAGGGCGGCCACGTGGGAAGAACGGTAAGTGTGAAGCTCCGCCGCGCCGATTTCACGACGATCAGCCGCTCGCGCACGCTTCGCGAGCCCACTGATGTGGCCCAGGTCATCTATGCCACCGCGTGCGAGCTGTTCGCCGCCGCCGGCCTCGAACGTGTGAGGTTGCGCCTGGTGGGGGTGCGAATGGAAAGTCTGCGACCAGCCGGCGAAGCCGTGCGCCAGCTCAGTCTGGGCGAGCGGGAGACCGGCTGGCGCGAGGCCGAACAGGCCATGGACAAGGCGATCCGGAGATTCGGTCCCGACGCGGTGCTCCCAGCCTCGCTAGTACGTGGCAAGCTTGATGAAATAGAGACATGACGTTCGATGTCCAGATTTAGGGGGACGTCAGTGTCCCAGTTTTGGGGGAAGGGGGACGAGATGGGTCACAATGGAGCCATGACGTCACCTCCGGTTTGGTCTGCGTTGGACGTTTGCTTTCGCCTGCGTCTACAGCCTCGTATCCTGGGGATGACCGACCGCGAGGTTCGGACACCCCGTGTCGTCCGTTGCCGTCTTCCCCGTCCTGGGGCCGTCCTTGGGAGGCGCCGTGCCGCTCTCTGAGCACGAGCAGCGCTTGCTCGACCAGATCGAGCAGGCCCTCTACGCCGAGGACCCGAAGTGGGCCAACACCGTAAGGATCAGTGACCCCCGCAGCCATTACAAGCGTCGCCTGATCAAAGCCTCCATCGGCTTTGCCCTCGGCGTCGTCATCATGATGGTCGGCGTGGTCGTCAGTGGCAGTGCCCTGATCCCGCTCGGCGTCGGCGGTTTCGTGGTCATGCTCGCCGCGTGTTTGTGGGGCTTGTCCAGCTGGAAACGTATGAATGGGTTCGGAGAGTCGCCCCCGGCCGCCCCCGGCGGCACGGCCGCTCCTGGGGGTAAGCAGCAGCCCCGCAGAGGCAACCGTGGCACCTTCATGGAGCGCATGGAAGAGCGCTGGCGCCGTCGCCACGACGAGCGCTGACGCACCTGAGCGTGCGGCCGCTCCCTGACGAGGGGAGCGGCCGCACGCTGGCTCATGCGGTCATGATCCCTTGTGCGCCGCCGTCCGCCGCAACCTGATGTTCTCCAGCAGGTCGAACCCGTCAAGCAGGCCCTCGCCCATGCGCCGCAACCGGCGCAGCGTCGACGGAGGCAGCAGCACCGCCCTGATCCGCCTGCCGCGTGACACCGTGGCCGCCAGGGCCTGCCGCACCTGGCGCAGGTCCTTGCTCATGGGCGCGATCGGGCCCGGCTCCCTGGCGTACAACACACGCTCGACCGCCGAGGCGATGGCCGAGATGGCCGCCGCGGAGTCGGCATCGAACTCGTACTGCTGGGTCAGCCGCCGGGCCAGCGCCCGCGGAGTCTCGCTGTCCTCGCGGACCATCCCATAGTCGTACAGCACGTCGTCGAGCTCTGCCCAGACGGCCGTCACCCAGGGGACGGTGTCCCCACGCTCGCGCGGTGTCCTCCCCGGCGTCGTCGCCGGCGTCGCGGACGGCTGGGGCGCCTTCCCCTTCAGCGTGCGCACGCGTCTGCTTCGCGCGACCAACCGCACGCCGGCGGGGATCAGCAGGAGCACGAGCAGCGCGCCCGCACCGATGCCGAGCTGGCCGATCAGCGGCATCGAGTCGTCAGGGGGCAGCCCGCCGGTCGCGGCCTGGGCCTCCCGGTCCAGCTGCCGCTCGTTGCGCCGGGCCTGCGGGTCCTGCGGCTCGTCGGCCGGGGAGCTGCTCTCTCCCGTCGACGGTGTCGACTCCCCGCCCGTGGTGGTGCTCGGCCTGGGCACCGAGTACGGCGGCACGCGCGCGCTGCCCTGGCCGATCGATCCCGAAGGAGTCGGCTCGAACGGCAGCCAGCCCACGCCCTCGAAGTACAGCTCGGGCCAGGAGTGGGAGTCGTTCGTGCCGACCGTCCACCGATCGCCGATCTTCATGCCGCCCGTGTAGCCGATCGCCACCCGCGACGGGATGCCCACCAGCCTCGCCATCACCGCCATGGACGCGGCGAACTGCTCGCAGTAGCCCGCCCGGTCACGCAGCAGGAAGTCCCGCAGCGCCGAGTTGCCGTGCCCCTGCGTGCGCAGGTTGTAGGTGAAACCGCCGTCCGTGGTGAAGAAGCGCTGCAGCTTCACCGCCGCATCGTAGGTGGTCGAGGCGTCACGGGTGACCCGCTCGGCCAGCGCGGCGATCTCGGGCGGCAGGTTGTCCGGCAGCGCCAGATACCGGTCGCCGACCCTCGGCTGCTCCCCGTCGAGCGAGTCGAGCAGGTCCGGCGTCGGCTCCGGCTCGCTCGTCGCCACCTCGTACTCCAGGCCGGCGGCCTCGTCACGGGTGGAGAAGACCATGAGCGTGTCGACGTCGGCCCGCCAGTCGCCGTCCACCCGGATCTGCCGGGCCGGGTACGGCAGCGGCAGGAACGACAGCCGGGCGATCTCGTCACTGATCTGGACGTTCGTGATCACGTTGTTGACCTTCGGCCTCCGGCTGAGCCCGGGTGGATCGGGCAGCGGGCCGTTGTCCGTCCTGTTCTGCGGCGCGCCCTTCGGCTCGGTCATGCCGAACTGCTGGCCGTCGAACCTGTCGAGCGAGTAGATCCGCAGATACCTGGCCTGGTCGTCGTTGTTGCTGTAGGTGAGGACCACCCGCCGCTCGGGCAGCTCCAGCTGGCCCTTCAGGTTCGCGATCGGATTGGGGATGCTGATCGAGTTGCCCCGTCCCGACCCGTTGCCGCCCACGCCGAAGGTGAAGAACGACACGGGCTCCATCGCCGGCAGCGCGGCCGGCACCAGCACGGCCAGCGCGATCGCGGCGAACCCGATGCGTTTGCCGGACAGGCGCAGGCCGCTGGTGTCGGCCGTGGAACGGGCGCCGTCACGAGACTGCGCGGCGCGGGTGGTCCGCCGCACCAGCACGGCCCGGCCCCAGTGCCCCACCCGCTCGCGCCCGTCGGCGATCAGCAGGCTGATGAACCCGAGCGCGGCGACGATGAACGCGGGCCAGCTGATCGGCTCGGCCAAGATCGTGGCCGGCACCGTGGCCAGCGCCAGCAGCGGCAGCCCGGCCAGCGCCGCCCGCCGCAGCCGCGCTGCCAGCAGGTCCACGGTGATCGCGATGAGGGCCACGCCACCCGCGGTCAGGAGCGTGATGCCGTCGGTCTCCGGTACGGGGGCGGCGAACCGCTGGATGTCGGCCCAGCCGACGCCCAGCAGCCGGGCCAGCTCCGCGACCGACCCCTTCGTCGGCACCACCAGAGCCCACGCCTTGGACGAGGCGAAGGTCACGGTCAGATAGATCCACGTCGCGGCCAGCGCGACCAGCGGAGCCGCCCACGCGGGCCACGACAGGCGGCTGGTGAGCAGGCCCGCGATCATCACCGCGAGCACGGCGCCGAGCGACGCCCAGAACCAGGCGCCGCCCTGGAAGAGCGGGTAGAGCAGGATCGCCGCGGTGAACACGGCCACGCCGGAGGCGCCGGTGAGCCTCATGCCGCACCTCCTGCCGGGCCGACCGCGTACCTGCCGTGGTTGGCGGCGTCCTGCCAGATGGAGGCGATCGAGGTGCCCGCGGGCAGCCGTACGATGCGCCAGCCGTACCCGGCCAGGACGGTCTGCACCGCCTCCAGGTCCTCAGCGGCCTTCCGGTCGCCGTCGTCCCAGGTCGCCACGTCGAGCAGGACCGCCACTCCGGTGATGCCGCTGTGTCTCAGCCTGGCCAGTTCCCTCGCCTCCTCCGCGTCCATCGAGCCGAGCACGGCCACGATCAGCCCGTCGCCGCCGCCCTGGCGCAGGGCGGAGACGCCCATCTCGAGCGAGCGGGCGGGGCTGTGCCGTACCATGGCGAGGGTGTCGAGCAGCGACCAGCTCAGGCCCGTGTCGGTCAGGTGCTCGGCGCCCTGGTCGGTCACCAGCCGCAGGCCGAGCCCCTCACGGGCGAGGTGCACGCCGATCGAGGCCGCGGCCGAGACCGCCACCTCGAACGACGAGCGCGGGCCCTCGCCGCGGTGGGCGTGCCTGCGGGTGTCGAGCAGGAGCGCGCCGCGGCTCTGCCACTGCTGCTCCTCGCGGCGCACCATCAGCTCGCCGCGGCGGGCGGTCGAGCGCCAGTGCACCCGCCGCAGGTCGTCGCCCTGCCGGTACTCGCGCGGCGCCACGTCGTCGTCGCCGGCCGCCGCCACGCTCCTGGTGCGGCTGTCGCCGCCGCCCGTCCATTCGCCCGACAGCCGTACGTGCGGCAGCGCCGCGACGTGCGGCGTCACCACCAGCGTGTCGCTGATGGTGAACGAGCGGGTCAGCTCGACCAGGCCGAACGGGTCGGCGATGCGGATCGACAGCGGGCCGATCGTGTAGCGGCCGCGCAGGTCGGAGCGCACCCGGTAGTCGATCTCGCGTACGCCCCGCGACTCCACCCGGTCCAGCACGAACCGGGGTCGCACGCCGAGGGCGTAGGGAACGGTGTCCTCGATGAGCAGCAGACCGGTGGGCAGCCTGGTGACGTTCTCCAGCCGCAGGGTGACGGTGGCCTCGCCGCCCACCTCAGCCCTTGACGGATCCAGCCGCCTGGCGCAGCTCAGGCGGTAGCGCGTGCGCGCCGCCACGAGCGCGGCCAGCAGCGGCAGCGTGGTCACCAGCACCCCGATCCTGAACAGGTCGTTCTCGCCCAGGAGCACGGCCATCAGTAGCGCCGCGATCCCCGAGGCGAGGAACGATCTGCCTCTGGAGGTCAGCGCCTGCAGCCCGGCTCTCACGACGCTCGCGACTCGGGCACCGGTACGCGCCTGAGCAGATCGGCCACCACCTGTTCGGGCAGCCGGCGTTGTCCCTGCGCCTCGATGCTGGGCAGCAGCCGGTGCGCGAGCACGGGAATGGCCAAGTCCTGCACGTCGTCGGGGATGACGTAGTCGCGGCCCGCCAGGGCCGCGTGCGCACGCGCGGCCCGTACGAGCTGGAGCGTGGACCGGGGTGAGGCGCCCAGCCGCAGGTCGGGGGAGTGGCGGGTGGCCACCACCAGGTCGATGGCGTACTTCTTGACCGCCTGGGAGACGTAGACCCCGCGGACGGCCTCGATGAGCGCCCGCACCTCGGCGGTCGTCGCCACCGGTTCGAGCTTGTCGAGCGGCGAGGCGCTGCCGTGCACGTC
Organism: Nonomuraea diastatica; assembly: GCF_004349015.1. Lineage (NCBI taxonomy): Bacteria > Bacillati > Actinomycetota > Actinomycetes > Streptosporangiales > Streptosporangiaceae > Nonomuraea > Nonomuraea diastatica. Next base: position 36,167 of record NZ_SMKP01000070.1, on the reverse strand, counting down.
GAGCATCTCCAACTCGGCGCTCGGCTCCGGATAGCCCATCGCGATCCGCACGGAGAAGCGGTCACGCTGTGCCTCGGGCAGGGGGTAGGTGCCCTCCATCTCAATGGGGTTCTGGGTCGCCATCACCATGAACGGCGAATCCAGCTGGTACGTCACCCCGTCCACCGTCACCTGGTGCTCCTCCATACATTCCAGCAACGCGGACTGCGTCTTGGGGGAGGCACGGTTGATCTCGTCGCCCACGACGATGTTGGCGAACACCGGCCCGGGCTTGAACTCGAACTCTCTGGTCTGCTGGTTGTACGCGCTCACTCCGGTGATGTCACTGGGCAGCAGGTCGGGGGTGAACTGCACGCGCCGCACGGGGCAGTCGATCGACCGGGCGAGAGCCTTGGCCAGCATGGTCTTGCCAACCCCGGGCACGTCCTCGATGAGGAGGTGCCCCTCGGCGAGCAGGACGGTCAGCGTGAGGCGGACGGCGTCGCTCTTGCCCTCGATCACCGATTCGATGGCCTGCCGAATCCGGTGGGCGGTGGAGACCAGCTCGTCGAGCTGGGGAGGGACGTCATGGGTAACTGCCACCAGGCCTCCATGAGAGAAGTGCGACGGCTGTCCCGTTGGTGCCATTGCGGGAGCCATGCCATTCCTTTTCCATTGTGTGTACGACCCTACGACGCTGTGGGTTCGCGAGCGACATTTGTAGATATTCCAGCGAACCTCGGCGATGTTCCTGTTCTTGTGGCATAGGGGTGCGAATCCAGTGACAGGGCGGACCATGATCCGCCCCACATTCCCCCACTGCGGCCTTCGTGAAGCGCCCACCGCCTAATTCCACGATCTTTTCAACCCTCGACACGCCCATGAGGGTTGACCGGCCGCTCACCCCCTCCACCCCACTCCACCGCTCTGACCTGCGGTAACGCAAGGGAAACTGATGATGAAGACGGTTCGAATCAGTTGACGGTGGGGAGAAGTGGAGTATGGTGGTGCGCAGTGGAGGGCCCGGTGCGCCAGCGCTGAGCGCTTCACGAGGCACGGGAGGTGGGGCCGATGTTCCTCGGCACCCATCAACCGCGTCTGGACGACAAGGGACGGCTGTTCCTGCCGGCTAAGTACCGTGAGGAGCTGGCGGAGGGTCTTGTGATCACCAAAGGCCAGGAGCGATGCCTCTACGTCTTTCCCGTGGAGGAGTTCCAGCGCATAACCGAGGCTCTCAGCACCGCCCCGGTCACCGCCAAGGCGGTGCGTGACTACAGCCGCGTCTTCTTCGCCAGCGCGTCCGACGAGAAACCAGACAAACAAGGGCGCATCACGATCCCGCAGAGCCTCCGCCAGTACGCGGGGCTGGAGCGTGACTGCGTTGTCATCGGGGCCAACACCCGGCTGGAGATCTGGGACGCGCAGGCCTGGGAAACCTATCTCAGCGCGCAGGAGCAGGCGTTCGCCGATCTGTCGGAGGAGGTGCTGCCAGGGATCTTGTAGTGACCACGGTCGATCCGTCGGTGATGTCGTTCGGCGAGGTCTCCACCCGCAACCACTGTCTGCCAGCTGATGCACCTTCCCCGGTGTCAGATGACAGGCGTCCACGAAGAGGGTGCGGATGGGGACCTGGCCGGGCGGCGCCGGGTGGGGACCCAGGAAGACCGGCGAGACGATCGATACGCGTCATCCGCGAGCAGGGCGCGAGAGGGGGGTTGGAGATGCAGAACGACGTCGGCACGGGCGGTCACGTTCCGGTGATGCTCGAGCGCGTTCTGGAACTGCTCGGTCCCGCGCTGTCCGGTCCCGCGCCGGCGGTCGTCGACGCCAACCTCGGCCTCGGTGGGCACTCGGAGGCCCTGCTCGCCCGCTTTCCCTCCCTCCATCTGATCGCGATCGACCGCGACCCTTTCGCGATCGAACACTCGACCCGCAGGCTGAGCCCTTACGCCGACAGGACGACCCTGGTCCATGCGTCCTCCGCCGACCTGGCCGAGGTGCTCGCCCGCGCCGGGCGCGCCACGGTCGACGGAGCGCTGTTCGACCTGGGGGTCTCCTCGCCGCAGCTCGACGAGGCCGAGCGCGGGTTCGCCTACGCCTACGACGCGCCGCTCGACATGCGGATGGACACCGAGCAGGAGCTGACGGCGGAGCAGGTGGTCAACACCTACGCCGCGGACGAGCTGATTCGCATCCTGCGTGACTACGGCGAAGAACGATTCGCCCCGCGTGTCGCGGGGCTGATCATCAGAGAACGGGCCAAAGAGGCAATAACCTCGACGAAGCGGCTGGCGGACATCGTCCGAGAGGCGATCCCCGCCGCGACCCGGCGTACCGGGGGAAACCCCGCCAAGAGGACTTTCCAAGCGCTGCGCATCGAGGTGAACGCGGAGCTGTCCGCCCTGGAGGCGGCGCTTCCCGCGGCCCTCGGCGCGCTGGCGCTCGGTGGGCGAGTCGTCGTGCTCTCCTACCACTCACTCGAGGACCGGCTCACCAAGCAGGCCCTCGCGGCGCGAACCAAGGACACCAGCCCACCAGGGCTGCCGGTCCCGCTGCCGGCGCACCAGCCGAGGTTCCGCCTGCTGACGAGGGGAGCAGAGCTCCCAAGCGAAGAAGAGCTCGCCCGCAACCCGCGGGCGGCCTCGGCCCGGCTACGGGCGGCAGAGAGGATCCGTGTTGACGACTGAGCAGGAGTTCGGCCGGGGTGCGCCCGTCCGCCGCGCCGTGCCCAAGACGGGCACGCGCCGGTCCGGAGCGCAGCACCAGTCCAAGCCGCGGCCCCGTCCTGACGCACGCCCCCACGCCGGAGGCGCGGGGGCGGTCACCGGCCGCGTGCGTCCCGAGGTCAAGCGGCTCGCCGACGGCTCCCGCGCGGAGACCGGCCCCGGCCGCCCCATACCGCGACGGCGGCCCGCGCGCCGGCAGCGCGCGCCGTTCGTGCTGCTCGTGGTCGGGCTGCTCTGCGGTGGCCTGGTGAGCCTGCTGCTGCTCAACACCATGCTGGCCAAGGACGCGATCACCGACGCCAATCTGCGCGAGGAGATCGCCGTGGCCCGCCAGGAGAACGAGAAGATCAACCAGGAATACCAGCGCAAGACGCAGCCCAACGTCATCGCCGAGATGGCCGAGAAGCAGGGCCACCAGGCCGACTGGGATGACGTCAACGCCTGGACCAGCGCAGGAGACCGGGCCAGCCGGGTGGACAGGGAACGGTGAGGGACTCCAGCGGCAGGGGGCAGGGACCCGGCCGCGGCGCTGGCGGCGCCGGCTCTCAGGGAGGGCCAGGCGCCGCTCGTCGTACGCCGGGAGGGCCGGGACGGGGAGGACGCCAAGGCGGCTCCGCCCGTTCCGAGGGCACGGGCCGCCCGGCCTCACCGGACGAGCCGCCCCGCCGGCCACGCAAGCCCGACCCGTTCGACCTGCCGTTCGGGCGCGACGACGCGAGCAGGGAGCGCCCGCCGCAGGAGCCAGGCTCCCCGCGCGGACGCCGCCCCGGTGACTCCGACCGTGACTCGGGCCGGGGCTCCGGTCGTGACTCGGGCCGGGGCAGCGCGGGCGATGCCGGCGCGCGCCGGCGGCCTCGGGACGAAAGCGACCCGCCGAGGAGCCGCGCGTCACGCGACGGCGACGGCCCGAGGGGCCGCCTTCCCCGCGGCCGCGGTGGTGACGTTCCGAGAGGGCGGGCGCCTCAGGGGCGTGAGGAGAACGATCGCCGCCGCGGCCAGGCCGCGCGGGGTCGTGATGAGGGGCCCAGAGGGCGTCCCACCCCAGGCCGGGACGAGGGGGAGCGTCCCCGCGGCCGGGCCGTGCCGGGCCGGGAGGAGGAGCGTCCCCGAGGGCGTTCCACGCCGGGGCGCGATGAGGGAGAGCGTCCCAGAGGGCGTCCCGCGCAGGGCCGCGATGCCGCCGACCGGCTCAGAGGGCGCGACGAGCGCTCGCGCGGCCGAGGCGACCGCCGGGAGGCGCCCGACGCGGCGCAGCGCCCGCCCCGCGCCGGGGCCCGGCCGGACGCCGGCGATCCCCGGCGCACCAGCCGGCAGGAGGACGGGCCGCCGCGCCGTACCCAGGCGGGGGGAGCCAGGCCGCGGGCCGGTGGCACCGCACCGGAGCAGGCGCGAGGCGGCCGCGAGCGGGTGGCCGCGCGCCGCGGCGGGGACGTGCCGCCACCCAGAGGGCCGCGCCGGCCCCCAACGCCGCCGCGTCCGCCCAGGCCGCCGCTGATGTTGCGGCTGGGCAGCCCGCGCAGGCGCATCAACATCGGCCTGATCGGCATGACGTTCGTGCTGTCGATCTTCGCCGGGCGGCTGATCCAGATGCAGGGGCTCGACACCAAGGTGTACGCCGCCGCGGCGGCCGACCAGCGCCAGCACACCGAGGACATCCCCGCCAAGCGGGGCTCGATCACCGACGTCAACGGCCACGAGCTGGCCGTGACCGTCGAGGCGCGCGACGTGTCGATCGACCCGACCAAGGTGCCGACCGCCGCGCGCGCCAACGTGGCCGCCGTCCTGGCCAAGCACCTGGGCAAGGACCAGCAGGACATCGCCGCCAAGCTGGCCAGGACGGACACCCGCTACCAGCTCCTGGCCAGGGGCGTCGATCCCGTCGTGGCCAGCCGCCTGCTGCAGGCCCGCGTGCCCGCGCTGTCGGCGAAGAACACCTATCGCCGGCTCTACCCGGCGGGTGACCTGGCGGGAAGCCTCATCGGGTTCGTGGGCGACGAGGGTGAGGGCCTGGGCGGCATGGAGCAGGCGAGAAACTCGCTGCTGGCCGGCCGCGACGGCGAGATGCGCGTCGAGACCGGCCGTGACGGCCTGCGTATCCCCATGACCAGCAGCCGGCGCACCGCCCCCGTGAACGGCCGTGACGTGCGGCTCACCATCGACCGCGACATCCAGTGGGCCGCCCAGAAGTCGATCGGCGAGCAGGTCCGCGAGTCGGGCGCCGAGAGCGGCACCGTGATCGTGATGGACGTGCGGACCGCCCAGATCATCGCCATGGCCAACGCTCCCGAGCTCGACCTGGACAACTGGCGCAAGGCCCCGGCGAGCAGCTACGTCAACAAGGCCGCCGCCGACGTCTTCGAACCGGGCAGCACCAACAAGGTGATCACCGCCGCCGCCGCGCTGGAGGCCGGGGTGGTGCGCTCCGACACGGTGTTCGAGGTGCCCGACCGGATCCGGTGCGCCGACCAAATCCTGCGCGACGCCCACGCGCACAAGACGGAGTCGATGACGTTCCGGCAGGCCATGGCGCAGTCCAGCAACGTGGCCACGATCATGGCCGCGCGAAAGGTCGGCAGCGAGGCCCTGCACGAGATGCTCAAGGCGTTCGGGTTCGGCACGCGGCCGGTTGGCGGCGTGCCCAGCGCCGAGGCCGGCCTGCTGCCCGACTACAAGAAGTGGTCCGGCAGCCAGAGTTGCACGGTCGCCTACGGGCAGGGCGTGTCGGTGACCGCGCTGCAGATGGCCAGCGTCTACCAGACCATCGCCAACGGCGGCGTCAAGATCGACCCGCAGATCGTCGCGGGCACGACCGACCCTTCGGGCAGGTTCGTCCCCGCCCCTGCTGGTAAGCAGACCAGGGTGGTGAGCCAGACGACGGCGAAGGAGATCACGGCCATGCTGGAGGGTGCGGTGGGCGAGGAGGGCACCGGGCAACTCGCGGCTATCCCCGGCTACCGGGTGGCGGGCAAGACGGGCACGGCGAACCGCTATGATGCCGAGCTCGGCCGTTATGACGGTTACACGGCCTCGTTCGTGGGGTTCAGCCCCGCGGACAACCCCCGGCTCGTGGTGCTTTCCGTCCTGCAGAACCCGAAGAACGGCCATTTCGGCGGGCAGTTGGCGGCCCCCGTGTTCAAGGATGTGATGACGTTCGCCATCAAGAGCAGGAAGATTCCTCCCACAGGCTCCGCCGCGCCGCCGGTGCGGACGCGCGCGGGACAGTGACCAGGGAAGGTACGCTCTCGCCGTGCGTCCCCCGTCGTCTATGCGTCCCACGACCAGCCCGCCCCGCCCGCTGACCGGGCTCGCGACCATGATCGATGCCGATTCCGGCACGTCACGGTCGCCCCATGCGGCCCTGACCGGCGTCACCATCGACTCCCGCGCCGTCCGGCGGGGAGATCTCTACGTCGCGCTGTCCGGCAGCCGGGTGCACGGCGCCGACTTCGCCGCCGAGGCGATGGCCCGCGGCGCCGTCGCGGTGCTCACCGACCGGGCTGGCCGCGACGCGGCCGTCGCGACGGGGCTGCCCGTGCTGATCGTGCCCGACCCGCGCGCCCTGCTGGGGCAGATCTCCTCCTGGGTGTACGGCCAGCCGGCCCACGACGTCCAGATCCTCGGCGTCACCGGCACCAGCGGCAAGTCCACCACCACGTTCATGCTGGAGGCCGGCCTGCGGGCGGCCGGGCACACGGCCGGCCTGGTGGGCGGCGTCGAGATCCACGTGGGCGAGGAGCACTTCGAGCCCACGCTCACCACGCCGGAGGCCTGCGATCTGCACGGCCTGTTCGCCTTGATGCGCGAGGAGGGTGTCGGCGCGGCCGTGATGGAGGTCTCCAGCCACGCGCTCGCGCTCGGCCGGGTCGACGGCATCTTCTACGACGTGGCCCTGTTCACCAACCTCTCGCAGGACCACCTCGACTTCCACAAGGACTTCGACGACTACTTCGCGACCAAGGCGCGGTTGTTCCAGCCCGAGCTCAGCCGTGCCGGGGTGACCAACATCGACGACCGCTACGGGCGTGAGCTGCTCGGCCTGGCGAAGGTGCCGATGACCACGTTCTCCGCGGAGGGCGATCAGGAGGCCGAGTGGCGGGTGATGGACGCCAGGCTCGGCGCCGACGGCAGCGCGTTCCGGGTGGTGGGCCCCGGCGGGGTCGAGGCCGACGCGCAGATCGCGCTCCCGGGCCCGTTCAACGTGGCCAACGCGCTCGGTGCCATCGTGACCCTGGTCGAGGCCGGGGTGCCGCTGCAGACGGCCGTGCACGGCGTCGGATCCCTCACCGAAGTTCCCGGGCGCATGCAGCGCATCACGGGCGCTGACGACGCTTTCCAGGCGCTCGTGGACTACTCCCACAAGCCGGGCGCCGTGGAATCGGTGCTGCGCTCGCTGCGGTCGGTCACGGCGGGCGCCCTGACGATCGTGCTCGGTTGCGGCGGCGACCGCGACAAGGGCAAACGAGCCATCATGGGGGAAATCGCCGCGCAGCTGGCAGATATGGCTATTTTCACGAACGACAATCCTCGCTCGGAGGATCCGCTCGCCATCCTCGCGACGATGATGGAGGGAGCGCTCCGCGTTCCGCAGCACGACCGCGCTCATGTGATCATTGAGCCCGACCGCGCGGCCGCCATCGGCCTGGCGATCGCCCGGGCCGGGCGCGGCGACGTGATCGTCGTGGCCGGCAAGGGCCACGAGCAGGGCCAGTACGTTTCAGGCGAGGTGATCCCCTTCGACGACCGCGAAGTGGTCGCCGGAGCGATCGACGCACGCAAGGAAAGCAGGAAGCACTAATGATCCCGTTGCCTCTGGCCAGGATCGCCGAGATAACCTCGGGCGCCCTGTCGGGCATGGCCGATCCCCGCTCCGTGGTGCGCGGGCCCGTCGTGATCGACTCACGGGCCGTAGAACCGGGATCCCTGTTCGTCGCCTTCAAGGGCGCGCGGGTCGACGGTCACGACTACGCCGAGCAGGCGATCAGGGCAGGAGCGGTCGCCGTCCTGGCCACCAGGCCCGTCGAGGCGCCCGCGGTGATCGTCCCGGACGCCGCCGCCGCGCTGGCCGCGCTGGCCGCCGCCCAGGTCCGCGCGCTGCCCAAGGTCACCGTCATCGGCGTGACCGGCTCGGCGGGCAAGACCGGCACCAAAGACCTGCTGGCCAGGCTCACCGGCCGCATCGGGCCCGCCATCGCCCCCGTCGGCAGCTTCAACAACGAGCTCGGCCACCCGCTCACCGTGCTTCGGGCCGACGCCGACACGCGGTTCATGGTCCTCGAACTGGCCGCCAGAAACATCGGCCACATCAAAGACCTGACCCGCATCGCGCCGCCGCAGATCGGCGTGGTGCTCAACGTCGGCACAGCGCACCTGGGCGTGTTCGGCGGCAAGGAGGCCATCGCCAAGGCCAAGGGCGAACTCGTCGAGGCGCTTCCGCGCACCGGAGTGGCCGTGCTCAACGCCGACGACCCGCTGGTCCGCTCGATGGCCACGCGCACCGACGCCCGGGTCACCTACTTCGGGCGGGGCGAGTCCGCGGCCATCAGGGCGGAGGGCGTCGTGCTCGACGCCCGCGGGCGCGCATCCTTCACGCTGCGCACTCCGTCAGGAAGCGCGCACGTGTCGCTCCAGCTGTTCGGCGAGCACGCGGTCGAGAACGCCCTCGCCGCCGCCGCGGCCGGATACGAGCTCGGGCTGCCCGTCGCCACCATCGCCGCCGAGCTGTCCGAGGCGACGCCGCGCAGCCGGTGGCGGATGGAGGTCACCGACCGGGCCGACGGGGTGACGGTCGTCAACGACGCGTACAACGCCAACCCCGATTCGATGCGGGCGGCGTTCGAGGCGTTCGAGGTGCTGGGGCGCGGGCGGCGGCGGTTCGCCGTCATCGCGGCGCTGCGGGAGCTCGGCGACGACGGGCCGGCGCTCAACGCCGAACTCGGCCGGCTGGCCGGCGGCGCGGGGCTGGCCGGGCTGATCGTGGCGGGCCCTGACGCGGAGCCGGTGCTCCAGGGCGCGCACGCGGCCGCCCAAGCCGCCACGACGGCCCGCGCCCTGCCCCCGCACCCCGGCCCGCAGGCTGCGGGCCCGCAGACTCCTGGCCCGCAGGGCGCGGGAGGTCCGCTTCCAGGTCCGCAGGTCATGGCCCCCCAGGCCGCTGGTCCCCAGGGTGCCGGTGGGCCGGTCACCGGCCCGCGGACCCTGAGCTCTCAGAGCGCCGGTCCGATCACTTTTCCGCAGATCGCCGCGGGCCCGGTCATCGGTCCTCAGAGCCGGCAGGCTCCCGCGCAGGGTGAGGCTGCGCAGGAGTGGCGCGGCGGGGGCGCAGCGCAGCCCGCAGGGCAGGGGCCCGCCCCCGCGCAGGGTGTCCCGGCACACGGATGGCATGGGCCTGACGGGGCCGGAGCGCACGAAGGGTGGCAGGCGTCTGCCCCGCCATCGGGCGGGCACTCCGCCGAGGGTGTCCAGGCGGCCGGTCCCCCCTCAGGCGGTCCACCGGTGGCTCCCGCGGCCGGTGCCCCCGCCGGCGCTGCTCCGGCCGGAGTCCCGGGCGGGTCGGCCGTGGGCCCGGGCGGTGACGCGGCATGCCCGCAGCACGTGACGCGGATCGTGCACGTGCCCGACGCCGAGGCGGCGGCCGCCGAGCTGGCGGGGTGGCTGCGGCCGGGTGACGCGGTGCTGATCAAAGGGCCCAGGGCGATGGGTCTGGAGCGGACGGCCGAGCTCGTGCTCGGAGGTGCCCCCCAGTGACCAACATCATCGTCGCCGGTGCGGTGGGCCTGATCCTCTCGATGCTGGGCACCCCGCTGGCGATCCGGCTGTTCTCGCGGCGCGGTTACGGCCAGGAGGTCCGCGAGGAGCTGCAGCAGGGCGGACACCACAGCAAGCGAGGCACCCCCACCATGGGCGGCACCGTGATCGTCCTGGCCGCCCTGCTCGCGTACGGCGCGTCGCACCTGGCCATGCTCTCGACGCCGACCGTGTCGGGCATGCTGGTGCTGTTCCTGATGACGGGGCTCGGCGCGGTCGGGTTCCTCGACGACTTCATCAAGATCTACAAGCAGCGCAGCCTGGGCCTGCGCAGCGGCGCGAAGGCCCTCGGCCAGCTCGTCGTCGGCGCCGTCTTCGCGTTCCTGGTGGTACGCCACCCGAACGTCTACGGCATCACCCCCGCCGAGACCAGGGTGTCGTTCCTGCGGGACATCGGCCCGTCGATCGGCATCGTCGGCTTCACCATATGGGTGCTCATCATGATCGTCGGATTCTCCAACGCGGTGAACCTCACCGACGGTCTCGACGGCCTGGCCAGCGGCGCGACCGGGGTGGTCCTCGGCGCGTACGTGCTGATCGGCAACTGGCAGCTGCGCAACAACTGCATCGACCAGCTCGGCCCCAACTGCTACTGGGTACGAGATCCGCTCGACCTGGCCGTGGTGGCCGCCGCCGTGCTCGGGGCGCTCATCGGCTTCCTGTGGTGGAACGCCCCGCCCGCCCGGATCTTCATGGGCGACACCGGCTCCCTGGCCCTGGGCGGCGTGCTGGCCGGGCTGGCCATCGCCACCCGTACCCAGCTGCTGCTGATCATTCTCGCCGGCCTGTGCGTGATCATCACGCTGTCGGTGATCATTCAGGTCGGTTCCTTCAAGATGACCGGCAAACGGGTGTTCAGGATGGCGCCGCTGCAGCACCACTTCGAGCTGAAAGGCTGGGCGGAGACCACGATCGTGGTCCGGTTCTGGCTGATCGCGATGCTCTGCGCGGCGCTCGGTCTCGGGCTCTTCTACGTCGAATGGATGCCCAGGTGATGAGTCTCACCTGTGTCGCCGGGCTGGGCGTCTCCGGCACGGCCGTCGCCAGGGTGCTGGCCGGTCGCGGCGAGCGGGTCGTGGTCGTGGAGGCGGCTGAGGGGGAGCGGCAGCTCGCCGCGGCGGCCGAGCTGGCCAGGCTCGGCGTCGAGACCCGGTTCGGGGAGATGGTGCTGCCCGAGGGGGTCACCCGGCTCGTCACCACGGGCTGGGCGCCGCACCACCCGCTGATCGCCGCCGCGCTCGCGGCCGGGGTCGAGGTCGTGGGAGAGGTGGAGCTGGCCTGGCGGCTGCGCCCGGCGCAGGCGGCCCCGTGGCTGGCGCTGACCGGCACCAACGGCAAGACCACGGCGGTGCGCATGCTCACCTCGATCCTGCTCGCGGCCGGGCAGAAGGCCGTGGCGGTCGGGAACGTGGGCGTCCCCGTCGTGCGAGCGGTCGCCGAGCCGTACGACGTGCTGGCCGTCGAGCTGTCCAGCTTCCAGCTCCACTGGTCGGGTACGCTGGCCCCGCACGCGGCCGCCGTGCTCAACGTGGCCCCCGACCACATCGACTGGCACGGCTCCATGGAGGAGTACACCGCCGCCAAGGGCCGCGTCTACGAACGCGCCGGCACCGTGATCTTCAACGCCGACGATCCCGAGGCGACCAGGCTGGCCGCGCCCTATCCCGGCGCGGTCGGGTTCACCCTGCGCGTGCCCGAGCGGGGCGAGATCGGCGTGGTCGAGGATCTGCTGGTGGACCGGGCGTTCGTCACCGACCCGGTGGAGGGCGCGGAAGAGCTGGCCACGCTGGACGACGTACGGCCCTTCGCGCCGCACAACGTCGCCAACGCGCTGGCCGCCGCCGCCCTGGCGCGTTCGCTCGGCGTGCCGTCCGAGGCCGTGGCCAGGGGCCTGCGCGACTTCGTGCCCGATCCGCACCGGCTGTCACACGTGGACAGGGTCGGCGAGGTCGACTACATCGACGACTCCAAGGCGACCAACCCGCACGCGGCCGCGGCGGCGCTGGCGTCGTACTCGTCGATCGTGTGGGTGGCCGGCGGGCAGCTCAAGGGCGCCGACGTCGACGACCTGGTGCGTCAGGCGGCCCCACGGCTGCGCGGCGCGGTGCTGCTGGGCGCCGATCGGGTCACGATCGCCGAAGCCATCGCGCGACACGCCCCGGATGTCCCCGTAGTGGACATCGCCGATCGCGACACTGGGGTGATGGAAAGAGTCGTCACCGAAGCCGCGCGGCTGGCCTCGCCAGGGGACACCGTGCTGCTCTCCCCGGCGGGGGCCTCCCTTGACATGTTCGCCGGTTATCCAGCGAGGGGGGAGGCCTTCGCGCGTGCCGTACGCGAGCTGAGGCTGCGACGTGAGCGCGACCGCTGAGGAGGGGCCGGGCAACTGGGCCCGTGAGCAGCTCGGCTCGCTGAAGGAGCTGCTCGACAAGCCACTCACCACCTACTACCTGATCATCATGTGCAGTGCCCTGCTGCTGGCGCTCGGGTTGATGATGGTGTTGTCGGCCTCCAGCATCGAGGCGTTGCAGAAGACCGGCAGCCCGTTCTCGTGGTTTATCAAGCAGTCGTTGTCGGCCGCGGTGGGCGTGCCGGTGATGTGGGCCTGCTCGCGGCTGCCGACGAAGTTCTTCCGCTGGGCGGGCTATCCCCTGATGGCGCTGTCCATCCTGGCGCTGGTCATGGTGCTGTTCATCGGCTCGTCGGAGCTGGGCGCGCAGCGGTGGATCTACATCGGTCCGTTCACCCTCCAGCCGTCCGAGCCCGCCAAGCTCGGGCTCGCGTTGTGGGGGGCCGACCTGCTGGCCCGGCGGGCGCGGCAGGGCAAGATCGAGTGGCGGCAGATGCTGATCCCGCTCATGCCCGGCACGGCGATCCTGGCCGTCATGGTCATGCTGGGCAGCGACCTGGGCACCACGCTCGTGCTCTTCATGATCTTCCTGGCGCTGCTGTGGGTGGTGGGGGCGCCGGTCAAGCTGTTCGGGGGCATCCTGTCGCTGGCGGTCCTGGCAGCCCTCATCATGATCAAGGTGGAGCCCTACCGGATGGCGCGCATCAGCTCCTTCCTCGACCCGTGGGCCGACGCGCAGGGCGCCGGATACCAGGCCGTCCAGGGGCAGATCGCGATGGGCTCCGGCGGCTGGTTCGGGCTCGGCCTGGGCAGCAGCCGGCAGAAGTGGAGCTGGCTGCCGCACGGCGAGAGCGACTTCATCTTCGCCATCCTGGGCGAGGAGCTGGGGCTGATGGGCACGCTCGTGGTGGTGGCGCTGTTCGGGCTGCTCGGCTACGCCGGGCTGCGGGTGGCCGTGCGGGTCCACGACTCCTTCATCAGGCTGGCCGCCGCCGCCATGGTGGCCTGGATCGTCGGCCAGGCCACCGTCAACATGGGTGCCGTGCTCGGCGTGCTGCCGATCACGGGCATCCCCCTGCCCCTGGTCTCGTACGGCGGATCGTCGCTGCTGCCCACGCTCGCCGCGCTCGGCATGCTGCTGTCGTTCGCCAAACGCGAGCCCGGCGCGCGTGAAGCCCTGGCGGCTCGTGGCCCCGGGCCCGCCGCCCGGGCCCTAAGCTGGCTGGGCCTGGGGGCTATGACCAAAGGCCGAGTGACACGTTAGGGAGTGACCGAGATGAGGGTGGTCCTCGCCGGAGGGGGGACAGCCGGGCACATCGAGCCCGCGCTTGCCCTTGCGGACGCGCTGCGCCATCTTGACCGCAGCGTCGGCATCACCTGCGTGGGCACGGAACGCGGCTTGGAGACGCGGCTCGTGCCCGCCAGGGGCTACGAGCTTGAGCTGGTGCCGGCCGTGCCCCTGCCCAGGTCGATCACTCCGAGCCTGCTGACGGTTCCGGGCAGGCTGGCCGGCGCCATCAACGCCACGGCCGCCATACTCGACCGGGTCAAGGCCGACATCCTCGTCGGCTTCGGCGGCTATGTGGCGACCCCCGCCTATCTGGCGGCCAAGCGGCGCGGCCTGCCGATCGTCGTGCACGAGGCCAATCCACGCCCCGGCCTGGCCAACCGGCTGGGCGCCAGGCTGACCGACCACGTGTTCACCGGCTTTCCCGACGCGCAGCTGCTGCCCAGGGCCGAATACCTCGGCACGCCGCTGCGGCGCGACATCGTCAACCTCGACCGGCTGTCCATGGGCGACAAGGCGCGCTCCTGGTTCGGGCTGGAGAACGACCGGCCGACGTTGCTGGTGTTCGGCGGATCGCAGGGGGCCAGGTCGGTCAACGACGCGGCGCTCGCCGCGGCGCCCGTCCTGCGCCGGGCCGGCGTGCAGGTGCTCCACGTGCTCGGCCCGAAGAACACCGTCGAGCACGAGCCGCCGCCCGGCGATCCGCAATACGTGCTGCTGCCCTACCTCGACCGCATGGACCTGGCCTACGCCGCCGCCGACGTGGCGCTGTGCCGCAGTGGCGCGCTGACGTGCGCGGAGCTGACCGCGGTCGGGCTGCCCGCCGCCTACGTGCCGCTGCCGCACGGCAACGGCGAGCAGCGCATGAACGCCGAGCGCATCGCCCAGGGCGGCGGCGGCATCCTGGTCGACGACGCGGGCCTGACCCCTGATTGGATCATCCAGAACGTGCTGCCGATGCTCCACGACCCCGAGCGGGTCGCCGTCATGTCGGAGGCCGCCGCCCGGCTGGGGCGCAAGGACGCCGATCTCATGCTTGCCAGGAAAGTGTTGGAGATAGCCCGATGAGTCTCGTGAAGCTGGTCGATCCCGTCGCCGTCGACGATCTGGGGCGGGTGCACTTCATCGGCATCGGCGGCGCGGGCATGTCGGGCATCGCCCGCATCCTGCTCAAGCGGGGCGTCCCTGTGTCGGGCAGCGACGCGCGCAGCTCCGAGCTGATCACCGAGCTACGCGAGCTGGGCGCGACGGTGCACATCGGGCACGCCGCCTCCCACATCAGAGACGTCGACACCGTGGTCGTCTCGACCGCCATCCGCGACTCCAACCCCGAGCTCGGTGAGGCGCTCAAGCAGGGCCTGCGGATCATCCCGCGGGCCGCGGCGCTGGCCAGCGTCATGGCAGGGCGCACCGCCGTGGCCATCGCGGGCACCCACGGCAAGACCACCACCACCTCGATGCTGACCGTGGCGCTGCAGAAGTGCGGGGCCGACCCGTCCTACTGCGTGGGCGGCCAGCTCGTCACCACCGGGCTCGGCGCCGACGACGGCCAGGGCACGGTGTTCGTGGCGGAGGCCGACGAGAGCGACGGCTCGTTCCTCATGCTCGCGCCCGACATCGCGGTGGTCACCAATGTCGAGGCCGATCACCTCGACAACTACGGCGACCCACGGGCGGTGCACGACGGCTTCGCCAGGTTCGCCGACCGGGTCGGCTCGCTGCTCATCGTGTGCGCGGACGACCCGGGGGCGGCCGAGCTGGCCGGCCGGGCGCGCGAGCGGGGGTTGCGGGTCAAGACGTACGGCCTGCGGGGTGACGACTACCGCGTCACCGGGGTCGCGCCCGACGGGTTCGGCACCGTGTTCGCCATCGAGGGCAAAGGCGACGTGCGACTGGCCGTCCCCGGGGCGCACAACGCGCTCAACGCGGCCGCGGCGATCGCCGTGGCCGACGAGCTGGGGCTGCCGTTCGAGGAGATCAGGCAGGGCCTGGGGGCCTTCACCGGGGCCAAGCGGCGTTTCGAGGCCAAGGGCGAGGCCGGCGGCATCGCCGTGTTCGACAGTTACGCCCACCATCCGACCGAGCTGACCGCCGACCTGCGCGCCGCACGCGACGTGGTCGCCTCCTACTCCGGCACCGGCCGGGTCATCGCGGTCTTCCAGCCACACCTCTACTCGCGCACCCGCTTCTTCGCCGACGAGTTCGGCGCGGCGCTCGGGCTGGCCGACGAGGCCATCGTGCTCGACGTCTACGGCGCCCGCGAGGATCCCGAGCCCGGCGTGTCCGGCGCGATGGTGGCGGGGCGGGTGCCGCTGCCGGCCGAGCGGGTGGCGTACGCGCCCGACCGGGCGGCGGTGCCCGGGATGATCGCCGAGCGAGCCAGGCCGGGTGACATCGTGCTCACCATGGGCGCGGGCGACATCACCGAGCTCGGCCCGCAGATCGTCGCCCGCCTGTCTTGAGCCGCCGCCGTTGGGCGTGGCGTGCGGTGTTCACCCACCCGGCGGCGTAGGTTGTCCCGACATGCAGGGGAGGGCGATGAAGGCGCGGACGGCGTTCCTGGTGCTGCTGACGGCGGGAGTGGTGGGCACGGCGGCGTGGCTGGTGTTCTTCTCTCCCGTGCTGGGCGTGCGGTCGATCGAGATCGTGGGAAATGTCACAGTGCCCGGCGAGGAGATCAAGCAGCGCGCCGGGGTGGCCGACCTCCACCCTCTCGCCACCGTCGACCTGGCGGGCGTCGAGACCCGCGTCAGGGGCATCAGGCGGCTCGCCGGGGCGAAGGCCGAACGCGTCTGGCCGGGCACGCTCAAGATCGAGGTCGTCGAGCGCAGGCCCGTGGCGGCCGTCCCCGTGGGTGACCAGGTGGCCGTCGTCGACAAACAGGGCGTGGTGATCGAGGTCAAGACGACGGTGCCGCCCCTGCTCCCACAGATCAAGGTGGACCGCCCCGCCGAGGGCGATCCGGCGCTGATGGCGGCGCTCGAGGTCATCCAGGTGGTGCCGGGGTCGGTGGCGGTCAGGGTCAAGGAGGTGCGCGCGGGCACGGCCGAGGGAGTCACCCTCGTGCTGTCCGACGGGCGTACCGTCATCTGGGGTGGCGCCGACCGGCCCAAGGAGAAGGGGCGCATCCTCACCTCGCTGCTCCGGCGCGAGCGCGATGCCACCCGCTACGACGTGAGCTCCCCGGACGTGGTGACGCTGAAGTGACGGTGATCGTCAGGGTCTGGCAACCGCCCGGCAAGAGCATCGCCGAGCCTGTGCGGGGTGGGGGGCGCGACGTGAGAGCCTGTAGACCGGACGTTCGGCAGAGGAGGGCCCCGACCAGGCGTGACTTCGGAGCGAAACGGACAGCCCGCGACACGCCGGACGTGCTTGCGGCGCGGTTAGTTGACCCGCCTGGAGCGTAACTCCTACTGTCCGTATCAATCCTCAGGTTGACATAAATCTAAATCTCAACCTGAGGTTGAGAGTTACCCGAACTGACAAAAAGCGGAGACGATCCGCACCGAAATGGCAAGTCAACGAGCGGAAAGGCCCCTCGTCGTGGCAGCACCGCAGAACTACCTCGCGGTCATCAAGGTCGTCGGCATCGGCGGCGGCGGAGTGAACGCCGTCAACCGGATGATCGAAGAGGGACTCAAGGGCGTCGAGTTCATCGCGATAAACACCGACGCCCAGGCGCTGCTGATGAGTGACGCCGATGTGAAACTCGACGTGGGCCGCGAGCTCACGCGCGGACTGGGCGCGGGCGCCAACCCCGATGTGGGGCGCAAGGCGGCCGAAGACCACCGTGAGGAGATCGAGGAGGTCCTCAAGGGGGCCGACATGGTCTTCGTCACGGCGGGCGAGGGCGGTGGCACGGGCACCGGCGGCGCGCCCGTCGTGGCCAACATCGCCAGGTCGCTCGGCGCGCTGACGATCGGCGTCGTGACCAGGCCGTTCAGCTTCGAGGGACGGCGCAGGGCCTCGCAGGCCGAGGCCGGCATCGAGACGCTGCGCGACGAGGTCGACACCCTCATCGTGATCCCCAACGACCGGCTGCTGTCCATCTCGGACCGCCAGGTGAGCGTGCTCGACGCGTTCAAGGCGGCCGACCAGGTGCTGCTCTCCGGTGTGCAGGGCATCACCGACCTGATCACCACCCCTGGTCTGATCAACCTCGACTTCGCCGACGTCAAGTCGGTCATGTCGGGTGCCGGTTCGGCGCTCATGGGCATCGGCCACGCCCGCGGCGACGACCGCTCGGTGGCGGCGGCCGAGATGGCGGTCTCCAGCCCGCTGCTGGAGGCCAGCATCGACGGCGCCCACGGCGTGCTGCTGTCCATCGCGGGCGGCTCCGACCTGGGCCTGTTCGAGATCAACGAGGCCGCCCAGCTCGTGTCCATGGCGGCCGCGCCCGACGCCAACATCATCTTCGGCACGGTCATCGACGACGCCCTCGGCGACGAGGTGCGCGTGACGGTGATCGCGGCGGGTTTCGACGACGTGCCGACCGCGGCCGACAAGCCGGCGGCCCGTCCGGCGGGGCGTCCCGCCGCGCCGCCGGTGTCGTCTCCCACCCGGCCGAGCGTCTCGGCGCCCAGCGTGAAGTCCGAGTCGCCTCCGGCGCGCCCTGAGCCGCGTGCTGAGCAGCGTTCGGAGCAGCGCGGGGACTTCAGGGCCGAGCCGCGCGCCGATGTCCGTCCTGAGGCCCGTCCAGAGCCGCGTGCCGACTTCCGCCCTGAGCCGCGGCAGGAGCCGCGCGCGGAGTTCAGGCCCGAGCCGCGCGCCGAGTTCAGGCCGGAGCCGCGTTCCGACTTCAGGGCCGAGCCGGCCCCGGAGCCGCGCCCCGAGCCCCGTCCGGAGCCGGTGCGCCCTGTGGAGCCCGCGCAGGCCTCCGCGCCGACCTCCGGGCAGGACGCCGGGGAGGCCATCGCCGACGAACCGTCCGGCCCTGTCTCCATCCCCCGGCCGACGCCGGAGCCCGCCAACCCGCCCACGCCCATCACCTCCCGCATGTCGGAGCCCGCCAAACGTCCGCGGGTGGTCTTCGAGGAGCAGGAGGAGGAGCTCGACGTCCCCGACTTCCTCAAATAGCCGGTCGCCTGACGCCGCTCCCCGAAGGGAAACGGGAGCGGCGCCGTCGTGTTCACGGCGGACGTGCCACAGGATCGGGAACGAGAGGAAGAGGCAGTGAGAAGGGACGAGATCGCGGCCGGGCTCGCCGAGGTCGAGGCGCGCATCGGGGCGGCCTGCCGGGCCGTCGGGCGCGATCGCGGCGAGGTCACGCTGATCGCCGTCACCAAGACCAGACCCGCCGACGACGTCCGCATCCTGTGCGAGCTGGGCGTACGCGACGTCGGGGAGAACCGCGACCAGGAGGCCGCCCCCAAGGCGCGTGAGCTCGCCGATCTGCCGCTGACGTGGCACTTCGTGGGCCAGCTCCAGACCAACAAGGTCCGCTCTGTCGTCGGGTACGCCGACGTGATCCACTCCGTCGACCGTCTCAGGCTGGTGGAGGCGATCAGCAAGGAGGCGGTGCGCCAGGGCCGCACCATCGGCTGCCTGCTCCAGGTCGCGCTCGACGACGACCCGGCCAGGGGCGGCGCACGCCCGGGCGACGTGCTCGCGCTCGCCGACGAGGTGGCGCTCGCCGACGGCGTGTGGCTGGGCGGCGTCATGGCGGTGGCTCCGCTGGGGGAGGAGCCGGCCAAGGCGTTCGCCGGGTTGCGGGAGGTGGCGACCCGCCTACAGGAGCAGCATCCACGGGCGACGATGGTTTCGGCCGGTATGAGCGAAGACCTCACCGAGGCCGTCGCCTACGGCGCGACACACGTGCGGATCGGTACGGCGTTGCTCGGTCGTCGCAAGCCCTTCGTCAGGTAATGTCCCCTCAAGTGGGTCTTCAGGACCATGACCGAGTAGAGGTCGATCAGCGGTGAGCTCCAGGGGGGTACGCCTACCGCCTCGGCACCCGGAAACGGGCCCGAGCGAGTGCGACCATGAGCAGGAGGACGACGTAGCGATGGCCGGCGCGATGCGCAAGATGGCGGTCTACCTCGGTCTCGTGGAGGACGACCGCTACGAGAGGTATGAGACCTACCCGGACGAGTACGCCTACGAGGACGACGTGCAGCGAACTGGCGAAGAGCGGCCTGTCGCGGTCCAGGACCGCGACGAGGACGCGGAGGCCGGGGTGCCCGCGCCGCGGCCCGCAACGGCGATCGTGGAGCGCCGCACGACCGATCTTGCCCGCATCACGACCCTTCACCCTCGCACGTACAACGAAGCGCGTACTATAGGGGAGCACTTCCGGGACGGCACCCCGGTCATCATGAACCTGACCGAGATGGTCGATAGTGATGCGAAGCGCCTTGTGGATTTCGCGGCAGGTCTGGTCTTTGGCCTACATGGCAGCATTGAACGTGTTACGAACAAGGTGTTCCTGTTGTCCCCTGCCAATGTCGAGGTGACCGCCGAGGACAAGGCCCGAATCGCGGAACGCGGGTTCTTCAATCAGAGTTAGAGTCTCTGTATGTCTATCGCACCCAACCAGGTCTCGCCGAGACCGGGAGGGCACATCAGAAGTGGAGGCGCGGCCGGGCCGTGGGGATCGTCAGTCAGATCTTGGTCGTTGTCCTGTCTCTCTACCTGGTGCTGCTCATCGGCAGGATGATCTTCGAGACGGTGCAGGCTTTCGCTCGCCAGTGGCGCCCTACGGGCGTCGTCCTGGTGCTGGCGGAGGCCACATACACCGCAACAGACCCACCACTCAAGTTCCTCCGCCGTTTCATTCCCCCGCTCCGGTTGGGTACGGTGGCCTTTGACCTAAGCTTCACTGTCCTGTTCATCGTCGTGCTGATCCTGATCCAGATCGCAGGAGCGCTTCGCTGAACGGGCCGATGTCGTGCCGGTCGTGATCCAACTCGTGTCCGCGCTGAAGTGATTCGGGTTACCGTCCTCAGGACAGACTCCAAAGCGCGCCAAGGAGACCAAAAATGCCGCTGACGCCCGCTGATGTGCGGAACAAGCAGTTCAGTACCACCCGGTTGCGGCCGGGCTACGACGAGGAAGAGGTCGACGCCTTCCTCGACGAGGTGGAGGCTGAGCTCGACCGCCTGATCCAAGAGAACGAGGAGCTCCGCGCCAAGCTGGGCGAGTGCCTGCGGGGGAAGGTGCCGGGTGGCATGAACATGCCCATGGCCTCCGCCCCGGTCCAGGAGCAGCAGCCCAAGCCCGAGATGATGGCGCCGCCGCAGCCGGAGCCCATGCGGGCCCCCGAGCCCCCTCCGGTGCAGCAGCAGCCGGTCCCCGTGGCCATGAACATGCCTCCGACGGAGGACAACATGGACACCGCGGCCCGTGTGCTCGCGCTCGCTCAGCAGACCGCCGACCAGGCGATCTCCGACGCCCGCCGGGAGGCGGACGAGACGGTGACCCGCGCCCGGCGCGAGGCCGACGAGATCCTCACCAAGGCCCGCCGCCAGGCCGAGCAGGTCATCGGCGACGCCAGGGCCCGCGCGGAGACGCTCGAGCGCGACGCCCAGGAGCGCCACCGCCAGGCGATGGGCTCGCTGGTGCAGACCCGCGACGAGCTCGAGCGCAAGGTCGAGGAGCTGCGCAGCTTCGAGCGCGAATATCGCAGCAGGCTCAAGCTCTACCTGGAAAACCAGCTCGCCGAGCTCAACGTCGCGGCCGAGGGCAGCGGTGGGTTCCCGGTGATGTCCGGCGGTCCCCAGCAGGGTCAGGCGGCGGCGCCTGCCATGTCGCACGCCGTGCCTCAGGGAAGTGGCCAGCAGCCCCTGCCCGGTGGCCCCAACCCGTTCGGCGGCGAGGCGGCTCCGCAGGGTGCCTTCCCCGGCGGTGACGGTCCCCACAACGACCGCCGGTAAAGTACAGGGTCACTAGGACCTGTCACTCGAAAGAGCCCTCTGTGATCCTCATCAGTGCTGGTTTGGTGCTCGCGGCAGTGGTATTGCTGATCGCGGGCTTCGTACTGGCGAAGCCGTTCCTGATCATGTGGTCCATCGTGGTCAGCGTGCTGTCCGCGCTGTTCCTGGTGATCGGGGCCTTCCTGCGGCGAAACGAGCTTTTTCCCGGTGGTGGGCAGGCCGCTGCGCCGGCCACCCCCCCGAAAGGGCTCACCCCGCCCGGCATGCCGTACACCCAGACCGGTGCCATGGCTCACCAGCCACCCCCGCAACCCCAAGCGCATCCGCGTCCGCACCCGCGGACACCCCAGCGGGCGGCGACCGTTCCCGCCGCCTCCGCCCCGCGCCGTCCGGCGGCCGCGGGCATCTCGCCGGATGCGATCGTGCTGGTGATCCCGGGACGCAAGAGATATCACGTGCCCGGTTGCCGACAGCTCAGCGGCCGGCCCAACGAGGAGCTCACCTACGAGGAGGCCCGCGAGGAGGGCTTCACGCCCTGCACGGCGTGCCTGCCTGACGCAGCGCTCGGCGGACGGCAGCTGCCGCCTGCCGCCGACCCCGAGCCCGCCGTCGCACCCGGCTCCGCCATCAGCGCGGAGAGCCGGACGGAGAACTCCGCGGAGACCCGCGACCTACGTCCGCCGGTCGCACCGCCGAAGCCCGACACGAAGGCTTCCACCCCCAGCCCGGAGCCCGCCGTCGCCCACGAGGAAGGCGCCGGGTGGTTCGGCCACCCCACCTCCGCCGCCCCCGACTCGGATGAGGAGCAGGCGGAGACCCAGACTTCTGTTTTCCGGCCGCACACGCTCAGGGCCGAGACGCCGCCTTCCAGCGCGCCGCCCGAGCCGTCGACCGACAAGCCTTCCCCTGGCAAGGGCTTCCCCGCCAAGCCCGGCTCCGGCAAGACCGGGACCCCGTCAGGCATCCCCGCGAAAACGTCCGGCCAGTCCGGCCCGTCCGCACCCCAGTCCGCGCCCGCGAAGACGTCCGGCCCGTCCGGCCGGCCCGGCCCCGCGCAGGCCACCGGCCCGTCCGGCCGGCCCACGTCCGCGCAGACCGGTTCGTCCGGCCGGCCCGTTCCCGGCACCGCGCACTCCGCCCGCACACCCGAGCAGCCCGGTGCCGGGTCGGGGCAGCCGACCGGCGCTCGCCCTCACCCCCCGGCACCTGAGCGTCCCGCGGACAAGCCCGATCAGGCCGCGGGAAAACAGGCACAGGCCGCGGGCAGGCCGGGGCAGTCCGCCGCGAGTTCGCAGCGATCCGGTGGTAAGGCGGGGCAGTCTGCGGGTGGTGCCAAGCCTCCTCAGGGCGCCACGGGCGGGGCGGAGGACGACGACTCCTCGGGTCCTGCGACCGCGCCCCAGCCCCGGGTGCCTTCCTCCGCCACGCCAGGCCGTCCGGGAGCGTCCGGGCCGTCGGAGCGTCCGTCCGGGGGCGGCGACACCTCCGCAACGGTGGGGCAGACCCTCATCCTTCCTGAGCGGCCCGCGTCCTCGGCCGAGTCGGAGGCCAAGCCCAAGGGGCCGCTGCCCACGGGCGCCACGGCCAGGTCCGCGGCGGAGGGTCGTCCCTCGGGTCCGCCCGCCAAGCCCGGCACGGCCCCGAAGACGGGAACGCCCGCAGCGTCGGCCGAGCCCTCCGGCACCGGCCCGAAGAACGCGACGTCCGGCACCGGCTCCAGGTCTGGCACGCAGGGGGCGGCTCCGGCATCAGGGCCCTCCAACGGTGGCACCGGCACGCCCAAGGGCGGCTCTCCGGCTGCTCGCCCGCAGCCGTCCGGCACACCGCAGCAGGGTGCCCAGCGTGCCGGTAAGCCCCAGCAAGGGCCCCAGCAGCAACGGCAGGGCGAGCAGGAGCCGGGCAACCCCCGCCAAGGGCAGGGCGAGCAGGGGCCGGGCAAACCTCGGCAGAGTACGCCGCCCTCCGGGGGTCCGCCCGCGAAGACTCCGGCTGCCGGCTCCAAGGCTCAGGCCGCCGATTCCACGGCTGAGGGCTCCGAGAAGAAGACGGGCGACGAACCCACGGGCGGCGACGTGCGCACGGTGAAGGTCATCGTCGGCACCCGCCGCTACCACAGCACCAACTGCCCGCTGATCAGAGGTGCGGGCGAGTCGGGGGTGGAGACGATGGCGGTCGCCGCGGCCGAGGCGGCCGGGCTGACGAGCTGCTCGGTCTGCCGGCACGACCGCGAATCGGTCAGCTGACCGCCGACACCTCCACGGCCCATGGGCGCACGGCGCGGGCCCTGTGAGGAACGGGCACAGGCGGGCAGAGGCCGGGCCCGTACGTGGCCCGGCCCTGTGTCAGGTGCGGCGGAGCTGGAAGGTCAGCCCGAGGTCCTCGTCCGTGTGGGACGGCAGGCCGGCCGTGGTGTCTTCCGTGACCGACGTCGCCAGCACCTCCTCCGCCACGACGTGCCAGCCCGACCGCAACGCCGCGGCCAGGTCAGGCGAGGACGCGGTCCACCACAGCTCGATCCGGTCCGTGATGGACAGGCCGGTCGACTTGCGGGCCTCCTGGACCAGGCGGATGACCTCGCGCAGCAGACCCGCGCGGCGCAGGTCGTCGGTGAGCTCGAGGTCGAGGGCGACCGTCTCGCCCGTGCCCGTGCCGATCGCTCCGGTCTCCACCGCCCAGCCCGAGCGGGGCTGCTCGTTGACGATCACGTCGTCGGGGGTGAGCGTGACTTCGCCCAGGTCGCCCGCCTCCACCGTGACCGTGGAGCCCGAGCGCAGGGCCCTGGCCACGTGGGTGGGGTCGGCGGCGGCCACCGCGGCGGCCACGAGCTTGGTCTGGGAGCCGAAGCGCTTGCCCAAGGCCCGGAAGTTGGGCTTGACGGAGTAGGACACCAGATCGGCGCTGAAGCCGGACATGTCCTCCAGAGCCTGGACGTTGAGCTCGTCGGCCACCAGGCCGCGCAGTTCGGCGGGCAGCGACGGCCAGCCGTGCGCGCCCACCAGGGCCCGGCGGAGCGGCTGCCGGGTCTTGACGCCCGACGAGGCACGGGCCGAGCGGCCCAGCTCCACCAGCCGGCGAACCAGGGCCATCTGGTCCGACAGCGCCGGGTCGAGCAGGTCGTCACGCACCTCGGGCCACGAGGTCAGGTGCACCGAGGAGGGAGCGTCCCCCGGCCGGAGGATGTCCCACAGGTAGTCGGTGACGAACGGCGTGACGGGCGCCATCAGCCGCAGCACCGTCTCCAGGCACTCGTACAGGGTGGCGAACGCGTCCTGCTCTCCCTGCCAGAAGCGGCGGCGGGAGCGGCGGACGTACCAGTTGGACAGGTCGTCGAGGAAGTCGGCCAGCCTGCGCCCGGCGCGCTGGGTGTCGTAGTCGTCGAGCGACGCCGTGACCTCGGCCACCGTGCGGTGCAGCTCGGCCAGCGCCCAGCGGTCGAGCAGCGGCCGCTCGGCCGCCGGTGTGGCCTCCCGCAGCCGGGACGGTGACCACGACTCGGCGTTGGCGTACAGGGTGAAGAACGACGCGGTGTTCCAGAGCGTCAGCAGAACCTTGCGGACGATCTCCTCAAGGGTGTTGTGTCCCACCCGGCGGGATGCCCACGGCGAGCCCGAGCAGGCCATGAACCAGCGCAGGGCGTCGGCGCCGTGCTGGTCCATCAGCGGGATCGGTTCGAGGATGTTGCCCAGGTGCTTGCTCATCTTGCGGCCGTCCTCGGCCAGGATGAGGCCGAGGCAGAGCACGTTCTCGTAGGAGGACTGGCCGAAGACGAGGGTGCCGACGGCCATCAGCGAGTAGAACCAGCCGCGCGTCTGGTCGGTGGCCTCGCAGATGAACTGCGCCGGGTAGACGCCCTCCGGCCTGCCGCGCTCGCCCCACTGCGCGAACGGCATGGAGCCCGAGTCGTACCAGGCGTCGATCACGTCGGGGACGCGCCGGGCCTCCGCGCCGCAGTCGGGGCAGGCGAAGGTCACGTCGTCGACGTACGGGCGGTGCGGGTCGAGGACCGAGACGTCCTGGCCGGCCAGGACGCCCAGCTCCTGCAGCGACCCGACGCACGTCACGTGGGACTCGTCGGCCGAGCACACCCACAACGGCAGCGGCGTGCCCCAGTAGCGCGAGCGCGACAACGACCAGTCGACGTTGTTGCGCAGCCACTCGCCGAACCGGCCCCACTTGATGGTGTCGGGATACCAGTTGGTCCTGGCGTTCTCGGCCAGCATCTGGTCCTTGACCGCGGTAGTGCGGATGTACCAGGACGGGAGCGCGTAGTAGAGCAGCGGCGTGTGGCAGCGCCAGCAGTGGGGGTAGCTGTGGTCGAAGTGGTCGCCGCGGAACAGCAGCCCCCGGGCGCGCAGGTCGTCGGTCAGCTCCTCGTCGGCGTCCTTGAAGAAGCGCCCGCCGACCATGGGCACGTCGTCGAGGAAGCGGCCGTCGGGGCCGATCGGGTTGACGATCGGCATGGCGTACCGCTTGATGACGGCCAGGTCGTCGGCGCCGAACGCGGGAGCCTGGTGGACCAGGCCGGTGCCGTCGTCGACGGTGACGTAGTCGCCCAGCACGACGTAGTGGGCGCCCGGGATGTCGACCAGGTCGAACGGGCGGGAGTAGGAGGTGTGCTCCAGCTCGCGCCCGGTGTAGCGGGCCACCTCGGTCGCGTCCTCGCCGAGCACGGACAGCAGCGGCTCGGCCACCACCAGCACCTCGCCGCCGGCGGTGCGGGCGGCGACGTAGGTCACGTCGGGGTGCACGGCGACGGCCGTGTTCGACACGAGCGTCCACGGCGTGGTCGTCCAGATCAGCAGCGCCGCGCCCAGCTCGGTCAGCGGGCCGGACGTGACGGGCATGCGGACGTAGACCGACGGGCTGGAGACGGTCTCGTAGCCGCCGGGCTGGCCCAGCTCGTGGTCGGACAGGCCGGTGCCGCAGCGCGGGCAGTAGGGGGTGATGCGGAAGTCGCGGAACAGCAGGCCCTTGTCGAAGACGACCTTCAGCGACCACCACACCGACTCGATGTAGGACGGGTCCATCGTCCGGTAGGCCTGGGACAGGTCGATCCAGTAGCCCATGCGCTCGGTCAGCTGCTCGAACGCGTCGACGTGCCGCAGCACCGACTCGCGGCACTTGGCGTTGAACTCGGCGATGCCGTACGTCTCGATGTCCTTCTTGCCGGACAGGCCCAGCTCGCGCTCGACGCCGACCTCGACGGGCAGGCCGTGGCAGTCCCAGCCGGCCTTGCGCGGGACGCTGAACCCGCGCATGGACTTGTAGCGCGGGAAGAGGTCCTTGAAGACGCGCGCCTCGACGTGGTGGACGCCGGGCAGGCCGTTGGCGGTGGGCGGGCCCTCGTAGAAGACCCATGGCGGGTTGCCGGCGTTCTGCTCGACGGACCGCTCGAAGATCTTCCCGTCCCGCCAGCGGTCGAGGACCTCGCGCTCGAGCGCGGGCAGGTCGACCTGCGCGGGAAGAGAGCGGAATGTTGGGGACATCTCGGGCGTGACCTCCACGCTTGATCGGCCGGATGGCTGGCGTGAAGGGACGAAGCCGTGCGGCTCCGCGGTACCACCCTTCTTGGCTCCGCGCTGTGGCGGGGCCCTCTTCATTCGCTCTGCTGCCGGGTCTAATGGGCTCGGGTGAGCCGTTCTTCCGGCGGCTCCGGGGTGATATCCCTCACAGTGGGGCCCCATCAACGCCTTGCAGGTTCAAACCATAACGCAGAGTGGGGGGCGAAGGCTTCCCGGTTTCCCTGGCGGGACGCGTTACGGCCGAGGATGTCCAGACATGTCGGTCCTGAAGTCGTAAACGGCGACAAAGTTGTGGGAATGGACGCCGCTGAGGAGGAGTTGAATGCGCGAGGCGGGATAGTACGGGGGAGGTAAACCGTCCGGCGGGTCGTTTGCCGTTCCGTTATCCGGATCCTAAGCTGCCCGCACCATTAACGACCTTGATCAGCAATGGAGGCAGGCATGGCGGCAGTCACGCAGACCGCTACACCGTCGATGTGGTCGGACGAGGAGCTGGCCGAGGTACGCGGCAGGCTGCAGAGCGAGATCGACGAACTCAACGCGGACATCCTCCGCCACGAGTCCGAGATAGCCTCTGGAGACGTCACCCAAGGAGCCGGCGACGACCAGGCGGACGCCGGCGCGAAGACGTATGAGCGCGAACGCGAGATCGCCCTTACCCTGAATGCGCGCGATCTGGTCGCGCAGAACGAACGTGCGATCGCCAGGATCGACGCAGGGACCTATGGAGTGTGCGAATCGTGCCACAAGCCGATCGGCAAGGAACGCCTTCAGGCGTTCCCGAGGGCGACGCTGTGCGTCAAGTGCAAGCAGAAGGAGGAACGCCGGTAGGCAGCCCACGCCGGCGCCTCTTCGCCGTCCTCATCGTGCTGGCGGCCGTGATCTACGCGGCCGACCTCGTCACCAAGACGGTGGCGCTGCGCACGCTCGAGGGCGAGGCGCCGCTGGTCGTCATCCAGGACGTCCTGCAGTTCCGGGTGATCTTCAACCCCGGAGCCGCCTTCAGCATCGGCACCGGGATGACGTTCATCTTCACCATCATCGCGGCGGGCGTGGTGGTCGCCATCGTGCGCACCGCCCGCAAACTGGGCAGCAGGGCCTGGGCGGTCACGCTCGGCCTCTTGCTCGGCGGGGCGTTCGGCAACCTCACCGACCGTCTCCTGCGCTACCCGTCGGGCATCGGGCGCCCCACGCAGTTCCAGGGGCACGTCGTCGACTTCATCGAGGTGTTCCCCGGGCACTTCCCCGTGATCGACTATTTCCCCGTCTTCAACATCGCCGACTCCGCGATCGTCTGTGGCGGCATCCTGGCGGTGCTCCTGGCCTGGCGCAACGTGCAGATCGACGGCTCCAAGGAGGTGGCCGGGGATGACTGAGCAGCGCAGCATGCCGGTCCCCGACGGCCTGGAGGGCGAGCGGCTCGACGCCGCACTCTCGCGGTTGTTCGGCTTCTCCCGCACGCGCGCGGCCGAGCTGATCGGGGCTGGTGAGGTGCTGGTCGACGGCAGGCAACCGGCCAAGAGCGACCGGGTGCACGCGGGCGCCTGGCTCGACGTGACGATGCCGCCGCCGGTCACCACGCCCATGCCGGTCGCCGAGCCGGTGCCGGGCATGACGATCGTCCACGAGGACGACGACATCGTGGTGGTCAACAAGCCGATCGGGGTGGCCGCCCATCCGACCGTCGGCTGGACGGGCCCCACTGTGATCGGCGGGCTGATGGGGGCCGGGCACACGATCGCGACCAGCGGCGCGGCCGAGCGGCAGGGCATCGTGCACCGGCTCGACGCCAACACCACCGGCGCGATGGTGGTGGCCAAGAGCGAGCACGCCTACTCCCATCTCAAGCGGGCCTTCAAGGAACGCACGGTCGACAAGCGCTACCACGCGCTGGTCCAGGGGCACCCCGACCCGTTCAGGGGCACCGTCGACGCGCCCATCGACCGGCACCCGGCGGGCGACGGCAGGTTCGCCGTGGTGGCGGGCGGCAAGCCGTCGGTGACTCACTACGACACGGTCGAGGCGTTCCGTGCGGCGTCGCTGCTGGACATCAAGCTGGAGACCGGACGCACCCACCAGATCAGGGTGCACATGTCGGCGCTGCGCCACCCGTGCGTCGGAGACCTGCTCTACGGCGCCGATCCCACGCTCGCGGCCAGGCTGGGCGTCACCCGGCAGTGGCTGCACGCGGTCGCGCTGGGGTTCGAGCATCCGGCGACGGGCGAGTGGATGTCGTTCAGCACCGACTACCCGCAGGACCTGCAGAAGGCCCTCGACATCGTCCGCGCCGAGTCCTGATCAGGGCCCGGTCCCGCTCTCCTGGTTCTCGTCGGCGGACGCCCCGCCGTCCTCGGAGCCCTCGACCTGGCCGGGCGTCCGGCTGGGGCTCTCCACCTCCTCGTCCTCGCGCGGTTTCTCCGCGGACTCGGTGGGTGTGGGCGCGCGCGTGACGCGGTTCCGTTCTTCGCCGGGGGTCCTCGGGTGCTCACGCGCCGCCGGCGTCTTCCCGCCCGGTTCGGAGAGCGGGCCCGGCCTGGAGACGGGGTCCTTCTCCGCGTTCTCCGAGGATCGCTCCGCCCGCGACGGCGCTTCCGATGGCACGTCCGACGGTGCCTCCGTCGGCGTCGGTTCGCCGGGGGTCGTGACCACGGCGGGCAGCTGCTGCTGCGCCGGCACGTTCTGCGGCCGGTGCGAGAACCACGCCGCGCCGCCCGTGACGAGCCCCACGAGCAGCGCGCCTCCCGCGATCGCGGCCAGCTCCAGCTCGCGCCTCCGTCGCGCCGTCCCCGGGACCGTCCGGGGCGGCGCGCTTCCGCGCGTTCCCGGCGCGGCGAAGGGACCCGTGGGCTCGGGCGCCCCGCCCGCGATGATCGCGGCCAGCCGCTGCTCGGACTCCTCCAGCGACATGCGCTCGGCCGGTTTCTTGCGCAGCAGGCCGAGCAGTACGGGAGCCAGCGCCCCCGCCCGCGACAGCGGTTCCGGCTCGGCGTGCATGACCGCGCCCAGCGTGGCGAGGGCGTTCTCCCGCTGGAAGGGCGATTCGCCCTCGACCGCCAGGTAGAGCGTCACGCCCAGCGCCCACAGGTCCGAGGCCGGTCCCGCCCGGCCGCCCGCGGCGCGCTCCGGAGCCATGTAGGCGGGCGTGCCGATCAGGATGCCCGTCCTCGTGACCGGGGCCTCGTCCTCCGTGGTCGCGATGCCGAAGTCGGTCAGCACCGCCCGGCCGTCCTTGGTGAGCAGCACGTTGTCCGGTTTGACGTCCCGGTGCAGCACGCCCGCCGCGTGGGCCGCGCGCAGCGCCTCCAGCAGTTGCAGCCCGATACGGGCGGCCTGGAGCGGGGGCATCGGGCCATCCTCGCGGATCGCCTCGCCGAGCGTGCGTGAGCGGACCAGCTGCATGACGATCCACGGGTGCCCGCGCTCCTCCAGGACGTCGTACACGGCGGCGACGCTCGGGTGCGCCACCCGGCCGGCGGCTCTGGCCTCGCGGAAGGTGCGTACGGCGAACACCTCGCGTTCGGAACCCGTCAGGTCGGGGGGCGGCAGGACCTCCTTGACGGCCACGTCCCGGCCGAGCACCTCGTCGTGCGCCTGCCACACCGTGCCCATGCCGCCCTGGCCGATCGTCCTGACCAGCCGATACCGTCCACCGACCATCCCCGCTGCATCGGTCATGCACGAGCGACTACCCAGTAAAAATCCGGACAAGCGCGGTAATGACCGCCGCGGCCGCCAGAACCACCAGGAACGGCGCACGCAGCAGCAGGGCGATCACCGCCGCGCCGAGACCCGCCGTACGGGCCGGGTCGAACCGCAGCCCGCCCTCCTCCGTGAACATCTGCACCGCGATCAGCGCCGCCAGCAGCGCCACGGGCACCAGCTCGGCGAACCTGCTCACCACCGGATGCTCCAGCACCCGCCGCGGCGCGGCCAGCCCGGCCAGCTTGAGCGCGTAGCAGCCCGCGCAGAGGGCGGCGATGGCCCACCACAACGTCATCGGGCCAGCACCACCAGAACCGCCGTGGCCGACAGCAGCACGGGGACGCCCGGCGGCAGGAACGGGGTCGCGCACAGGGCGATCACCGCCCCCGTCGCGGCCAGCAGGCGCAGCTCGGCGCTCTTCGCCAGCCGGGGCCACAGGATGGCCAGGAACGCGGCCGGGCCCACCACGTCGAGGCCCAGCATGTCGGGGTCGCCGAGGAACGAGGTGCCGTACGCGCCCGCCAGGGTGGTGAGGTTCCAGGTGACGTAGAGGCCGGCGAACGTGGTCGCGAAGCCGGTGCGCGCCGCCTCCGGGGTCGGCTGGGCCAGGGAGACGGCCGCGGTCTCGTCGATCACGCCGTGCGCGGCGACCAGGCGGCGCGGCCCGCGCACCCGCAGCAGGTCGGCCAGGCGCAGGCCGTACAGGGTGTTGCGGCCGCCGAGGAGCAACGCTCCGAGGGTGGCGGCCACCAGGTCGCCGCCCGCGCCCACCGCGCCCGTCAGCGCGAACTGCGAGGCGCCGGTGAACGCCAGCAGGCTCAGCACGCACGCCTGCGGCACGCTCAGGCCCGCGGTGACCGCCGCGGCACCGAAGGCGACCCCGGACAGCCCCACGGCCAGGCCCACACCGAGGCCGTCCCGCACGGCGGCGGAACGGTGGGTTGTCTGTTCCATGCCGCCGAGGCTAGGAGTGGAGTCAAGCGCCGGTCTTGTACGTTCCTGCAGCGCGCTGGTAGGCGGCGGGCGGTACGCCCACGACACGCTTGAAATGCCGGTTGAGGTGGGCCTGGTCGGTGAAGCCCACCTCGGCCGCCACCTGCGCAGGGCGTACCCCGGACAGCAGCAGCCTGCGCGCCTGGCGTACCCGGAGCGAGGTGAGGTAGGCGTGCGGCGGCATGCCCGTCGCTGCCTTGAACGCCCGCAGCAGCGCGAACGGCCGCGCCCCCACCGCGCCGGCGAGATCGTCCAGCGTCGGCGGGTCGACGAGGCTGCCGTGGAGCAGGTCGAGCGCCTCCCGCACGGCCCGCCTGCCCTCGGCGGGCAGGACCGCGGCCGGCTTGGGCGCGGCGTGGCGCGTCACCAGCCGGGCGAACAGCGTGCGGCTCAACGTCGAGGCGGCCAGCGCGTCGCCGCGCTCGGCCGCCTGGTGCGCCCGCCCGAGCAGGGCCGCCACCTCGTCGTCGCGCACCACCTGCTCGGGGAAGTGCGGCGTCGCGGAGGAGGCGCCCAGCTCGGCGGCGATTGCGGCCAGCGCGTCGATCGACGGATAAAGCATGCGGTACGCCCACCCGCCGGGCGCGCCCGCCTGCCCGGTGTGCACCGAGTCGGGGTTGACCAGCACCAGCTCGCCCGTGCCCGCCCGGTGCAGGGTGCCACGGTAGTCGAACTCCTCGACGCCGCCGACGATGACCCCGATGGCGTAGCCGTCGTGCGCGTGCCGGGAGAAACGGTGGGTGACGTAGCGGGCCTTGAGCAGGTCGGTCTCCGGCACCGCCGGGTGCCGCCAGAAGTGTGCCTGTTCCTTCATGGTCATCAGGGCATGGTCATTCGGGTCTGAACGTCTTCGCGAACGCCGCGAAGTAGTGCCGGTCACGCTGCCAGCGCGACTGGGTGGTCTCCCAGTACAGGGCGTACGGGCGGCCGTCCCTGGTGTGGAAACCGCGGTTGAGCACGTGGATGGTCAACCCGTCGCGCTCCCGGGTGAACTCCCAGTCGGCGGCCTCGAGCCCGAGGAACCTCGTGGGGGTGATGCGGATGCGCTCGTAGCCCTTGAACAGCTTCTTGGCCAGGATCTCCTTCTCCAGGCCGATCCAGTGCTCGCGCGGGTCGTCCCACGGGATGTCGGGGACGGTCCACTCGACCATCATCGTGCCGGCGGCGCCGGGTCGGGAGAAGGAGACGCTGTCCCTGGTGGCGTGCTTCTCGGCCCTCCACTGCCGGGGCAGGGCGATCGAGAAGCGGCCCGCGGCGCTCGTGTACGTCCGCCAGCCCTCCGGCACCGGCGCTCTCGTGGGGTCCGGCCCAGTGGATGGCCCAGTGGACGGCCCAGTGGTGGGCGTGGGGGTGGGCGTCGCGGGGGGCTCGCCGCCTGGAGGGCCGGTCGCAGGCCCGGTCGTGGGTGTCGCCGTCCATCCGTCGGACAGCAGCACGCCCGCCGTGCCCAGCACCGCCAGCCCGATCACCGCCGCAGGCACTGCGATCCACCAGGTCCGGGCACGCTCACGTCGGCCGGTGACGGTGGGCCGCCGTTCCCCGGTGGGAAACCGGTCGCCGGTCGCCGTGCGGGCGCCGTCCGCCAGGCCGGGCGCTTCGGCAGTGCCGCCTGCCCGGCCCGGCGCCGCGGGGCCGGTGGCCGTCGCCGGCCGGTCGGGTGCGCCGGCGGCGTCGTACAGGAGCCTGGCGGCCTCCTCCGCGGGCATCCTGGCGGCGGGGTTCCTGCGCAGCAGCCCCATGATGACCGGCTCCAGCGCTCCGGCCCGCATCGGAGGCTCCGGCTCGTCACGCAGCACCGCCGCCACCGTCGCGGCCCACGAGTCGCGCTTGAACGGCGGCTCGCCCTCGACGGCCGCGTAGAGCGTCGCCCCCAGTGACCACAGGTCGGACTCAGGCCCGGCCGGATCGCCGTTCAGGCGCTCGGGAGGCATGTAGGCGGGGGTGCCCACCACGTTGCCGGTCGCCGTCAGCCCCGCCTCCGCCTCCAGCGAGGCGATGCCGAAGTCGGTGAGCACCACCCTGCCGTCGTCGGCCAGCAGCACGTTCTCCGGTTTCACGTCGCGGTGCAGCACCCCGGTCGCGTGCGCGGCCCGCAGCGCGCCGAGCACCCGGCCGCCGATCACCGCGACCTGCCCCACGCGCAGCGGACCGCTCTCGCGGATCACCTCCGCCAGCGAGCGGGAGGGCACCAGCTGCATGACGATCCACGGGCGGCCGTCCTCCTCGACGACGTCGTGGATGACGATCACCGACGGGTGGTCGAGGCGGCCCGCAGCTCTGGCCTCCCTGATGGTCCTGCGGGTGAGCTCGGCCAGCCGGGCGTCACCGACGCCGGAGTAGCGGACCTCCTTGATCGCAACCGTGCGGTCGAGCAGCTGGTCGTAGGCTCGCCAGACCACGCCCATCCCGCCCTCGCCGAGGGGCTCGAGGAGGTGGTATCGGTTGCTGACCTGCCTCTCCACGCGGGGAAGCCTACTTCGCCGGTTTGAACGTCGCGCAGAACCCTTCGAAGAAGTCGTAGTCGGCCTTCCAGTGGCTGTTCAGGGTGTGCCAGTAGATCGCGTACGCCCGTCCGTTGTCGGTGACGAAGCCCCGGTTGCGCACGCGGGTCTTGCCCGTGTTGGTGTTCCACGTGAAGTCCCAGTCGGCCGCGGCCTTCATGTAGCCGAACTTCTCGGTGTCGACCTTCTTGATGTCGATCTTCTCGTAGCCACCGAAGTTGTGCTTGAGGCGCGGCTCCTGCTTCTTCCAATCTTTGTACGGGTCACTCCCTGGCTTGGCCGCCTCTTCGATCATCAGATAGGCGTTGGACGCCGCGCCCGGCCCCTTGAACTTGACCTGCCTGCCGCCGCGGTCCCATACGTCCCAGCCCTTGGGTAAGCCGATGGAGAAGCCCAGCTCCTTGTCCTTGTACATCTTCCACCCGTCGGGCAGCGCGTTCGCCGTCTCGGTGGGCTCCGGCTCGGAGCTCGGGCTGTCGCTGGGACTCGCCGTGGGATCCCCGGACGGGCTTTCCGACGGCGAGGCGCTCGGGGAGGCGCTCGGCGACGCCTGCGAGAGCGTCGCGGCCGCGGAGGAGAGCGGCCCGCCCGACGCCTGGTCGTCGGGGGCCGAGCGCAGGCCGAGGTAGCCGCCCACGCCGGCGACGAGAACGACGGCCGCGGCGGCCGCGACGACCATCCCGGCCCGCACCTGGCCTGGCCTCGCCGCGTCCACCGTCGGCTCCGCCGCCGGCCGGGGCTCCTCCGTCATGGGGGAGATCCGGGCACCGGTCTCCGGGACGGCCTGGGCCGCCGCTGCCACCAGGGCCGGGTCGGTCGGGGTTTCGTCCACGGCTGGAGCGGGCGCCGGCCGCGGCCTGCTCGCCGACACGGGCGGGAAAGGGACCTTGCGCGGTTTGGCCGGCGTGCCGGCCCGCGCGGGCACATCCAGCGGCTGGGCGGCGGGGAACTGCGCCGTCGGCGGCGGACTCGCCTGCGCGATGGCAGCGCGCAGCAGCCGCTGCGTCTCCTCGTACGTGAGCCGCTGCACCGGCTCCTTCACCAGCAGCCCGCTGATCACATCGGCGAGCGGGCCGGCGTGCGGCATGGGATCGGGCTCGTCGGTGAGCACGGCGTGCATCGTGGCCAGCGCCATCCCCCTCTCGTGCGGGGAGCGGCCCTCCACGGCCGTGTACAGCGTGGCGCCCAGGGACCACAGGTCCGACTCACGCCGCGCGGGCAGCCCCTTGAGCCGCTCGGGCGCGATGAAGGCCGGGGTGCCCGCCAGCCCCGTCACCGTCAGCTGCGTCTCCGTCTCCAGCGTGGCGATGCCGAAGTCGGTCAGTACGACCCTGCCGTCGTCGGCGAGCAGCACGTTCTCCGGCTTGACGTCGCGGTGCAGCACACCCGCCTCGTGGGCGCGGTGCAGCGCGTCGAGCACGGCCAGGCCGATCTCGGCCACCCGCTTGTGCGGCAGCGGCCCGTCCTGCTTGATCACTGTGCCCAGCGAACGCGACTGGACGAGCTGCATGACGATCCAGGGCCTGTCATCCTCCTCGATCACGTCGTGCACGACGATCACGTTGGGATGCTCGAACCTCGCCGCCGCTCTCGCCTCGCGCATGGTGCGCCGGTTCAGCAGCTGCACCTCATCGCCCAGGGCGGCGGCGTACCTGACCTCCTTGACCGCGACCGTGCGGTCAAGGAGCTCGTCGTGGGCACGCCAGACGATGCCCATTCCGCCCCTGCCGATGGGTTCCTGCAGCTGGTAGCGGCCGGCGATGCGGCGTCCGTCCTGCTTGCGATCCGACATCAACGGCCTCAAACCCTCCTCTAGGCCAAGAAATACTCCCATAGGCAGGGATCAACGGCGACTCGCCGGAGGGCTAGTCCGCCATGTGAGAAGCATTGTCCAGCAGGTGGAGGCATGGGTGTAAGGTTTCAGACATGACTTGTCGCTACGCGTTTATCGAGCCGGCTCCAGGAGGGCCGGTCGGCGGCTAGCGACCACCTGGAGTCGGCAAAGGCAGAGACGCCCGGTCTCTGCCTTTTTGGTTTTCCTGCCGGTTCCAGAGAGCCGGCCCGAGCGAGGGATCGAGATGTCATCGACCTTGGAACGGCACGCGGTGGCGGTGGGCGGGCTGCTCGTGGGCGAGGGGCCCGCCGTGGTGATCGACGGCCGGGTGAGCCTGCGGGAGCGCCACGGGCGGGCGGACGCGCACGAGGTGCTGCGCGAGAGGGCCACGCGGGCGGCGCCGCTGCTGGTGGAGCCGCTCTCGGCGGCCGACCTGCCGGCGATCGCCGCGCTCGCCGGCGCGGTGGTGGTGGGCTCGTCGTGGACGCGCGACATCCCGCTGGTGCGGGCGGCGGCCGGGCTGGGCCTGCCGGTCGTGGTGGAGCGACGGGCCTTGGGGACTTTGGAGGAGTGGCTGGGGCTGGCGGACTACTGCGC
>NZ_SMKP01000478.1:0-400 GCF_004349015.1 Nonomuraea diastatica | reverse complement strand
GGCTCGGTGACGGTGGATGTCGGGGTGCCGGTCCTGCATGTGGACGATGTCCCCGAACGTGCTGGGGAGCCTGTCGAGGGTGATGCGGCCTATGTGATCTATACGTCGGGGTCGACGGGTCGGCCGAAGGGTGTGGTGGTTGAGCACCGGCAGGTGTTGCGGTTGTTCGCGGCCACTGAGCGCTGGTTCGGTTTCGATGCCACGGATACGTGGGTTCTGGCGCATTCGTTTGCGTTCGATTTTTCGGTGTGGGAGATCTGGGGCGCGCTCGGTCATGGTGGCCGTTTGGTTGTGGTGGATGAGGAGGTGGTGCGTTCTCCCCGGGAGTTGGCCGGGGTGGTGGCGGCTGAGCAGGTGACGGTGTTGTGTCAGACGCCGAGTGCGTTTGCGCGGTTTGAGA
>NZ_SMKP01000006.1:0-111219 GCF_004349015.1 Nonomuraea diastatica | reverse complement strand
GCGTTGGTGTGGTCGTCGGTGGAGGCAGTCACAGGTCTCCTCAAGGCTCGGGACGTGGTGGTCACCGGCCAGGCCAGGAGGTCAGGACTGTGATGATGCACATTGCCACGGACACCCTGGGCCTGCTGCTGGCGGTGCTGGTGACGGCGGCATCCGTGCAGGACTCAGCCGGGGGTCAGAAGCTCTTGGACGCCATCGCCACCGAGCACCCCACCGTGGCGGCCACCTGGGTCGATGGCGGCTACAACAACACGGTGATCCGGCATGGCGCCAAGCGCGGGATCGCTGTCCAGGTGGTCAAGCGTGGCGCCGGCAGCGGGTTTCAGGTCCTTCCGCGCCGGTGGGTGGTCGAGCGAACTTTGGGCTGGCTCATGCAGCACCGGCGGCTGGTGCGCGACTACGAGACCCTCCCGCAGCGATCCCGCTCTATGATCTATTGGGCGATGGCTAACATAATGAGCCGGACATTGACTGGAGAATCAACCCAAACCTGGCGCATCAAATATGCCTAGAACGGACATCTAGTTCAAGATCTAGATCAGATGCCCTCTTAGGCCGATATCGAACCTGTCTTTGTCGTCTTCCCATCGGCTCAGCACGGCGTGCGCCGCGACCGCCAGGTCATCGGGCAGACCTGCCGCTCGCAGCGCCCCGGCTACCTCCTCCATCTCTGGAGCCCACCGCCACGCCCGAGCTGCCACGCTCGGCAGGTACGCCGGATCAGCCAACGCGGAGCCGCCCAATTAAGGGTCACCTCACCCGCAGTGAACGTTCCAGACGTAACGATCGTCGCCCCCCATGAGCCCCATGGCGTCGATGCAGGTACCAGGAGCTGAGACGTACACCGGGCCCGCGTAGTACTTGAAGTAGTCACGCTGGCCGACCCAGCCACCGCTTCCGCCTGCGCGCCGGATGGCCACTCCCTTGTACGTCCGCTTGCCCTTGTGCTCGGCGCTGACGCCGTAGGCCAGAGCACAGTTCTTTCCGGTGCTGGAGCTGTAGTAGATCTCAAGGGTGCCATCCTGCGTGCCGGTCTCGGGGATGCGGTAGACACCCACCCGGCTGTAGCTGCTCCCGCACGGACCTGCCGCGCTCGCCGAGGAGGTAGTGGCCGGGAGCAGGAGGGAGACGAGTGCCACAGCCACCAGGGCCGAGACTCTGCTGCCAATACGCATGTGCTTCCTTTGGGTAGATGACGAAGGCTGCCCCCAGCGAGGTTCGCGACCTGGCCGGGGGGGACGAGCCTTGGTGATCATAAGAAGCGGAGTACGGTCGGGCGGAGAATAGAGGTGAACATTCGCCGTACATTGCCGATAGACGTAGTTCAACCGTTCGTCACCCAGTTCAAGGCTCACCTGTTCGGCCGCCGGTGATCAGCGTGTATCTCCTCGCCGAGAGGCGAGACGCTCTGCCACGCGCGCCGGTTCCGACACCTGCCAGCACACGTGGAATGCTCATCATGGTGGCCGCTCGCGGCCTAACTGACCTGGCCTGATG
This sequence comes from Nonomuraea diastatica, assembly GCF_004349015.1. Taxonomy (NCBI): domain Bacteria; kingdom Bacillati; phylum Actinomycetota; class Actinomycetes; order Streptosporangiales; family Streptosporangiaceae; genus Nonomuraea; species Nonomuraea diastatica. The sequence continues at coordinate 109,722 of NZ_SMKP01000006.1, read as the reverse complement.
GCCGGTGTCACTCGCAAGGTGAGGCGCTGAGAATTGCTCTCATCGCCTCACCTATTTCATGATCATTTGAAGCGTGGCGCCTTCCTAAACCGGCTCCGCAGGGCCTCCGCCGGGACCTGGCTGAGCTGGTCGGAGGGCTCCCACTTGACGTGCTTGGTGTGGATCGCGCCCGACTCCGTCCAGGTCGTCACCGCCACACCACCAGGCCCTCCCACTCCTCGGGCCGACCTGTCGCCACGCCAACAGCAACACCGCCCGCTCGTGGAGCTCGCCGGTGTCACCACTCGTCGTCGGGCGTGACACTGTCGTCCACTCCTGTCCCACTCGCTCGCCGATGGTGAAGCCGTCCAGCGCGTGCGGCACGTCGGCGGCGTGTTCGCCGGCGCGCTGCCGGGCGGTCCATTCCTGGCGGTCCTGCCGGCGGCGGGCCACGGCCATGGTCTGGGCGAGCATCGCGCGGTCGGCGGCGACCTGTTCGGCGTCGTCGCGCGGGCCGGGCTCGTCGGGGGCCGGGGATGGCGCTGGTGCTGGGCAGGTTGGGCTGGTCTCCTGCAGCTGGTGGCGCAGCTGGGCGATCGCCTTCGAGGTGTGCTCGGGGTCGGCCAGGTGCTGCAGCGCGTCGGCGGGGGTGGCGTCGAGGAAGGCGTCCGGCGGCGCGTTCGGGGTGACCGGTGGATCTTCTCCACCACCAGGTCGTGATCCCAGCAGTCGCCGGAGTCGTAGCGGTAGGCCAGCCACTCGCCGGGGTCGGGCAGCAGGCTGGCCAGGGTCACGTCGTACTCGCTGCTGTGGTGGTCGCCGTACTCGACCCAGTCCTTGGCGAACATGTGCAGGTGGAAGTTTTGCCAGCCCATCGCGATCTGGATCACGTTGTGCAGGTCCCACAGGCGGGCGGCCGACGGCACCTGGATGCGCCGCCAGACCGGCGGCTGGACGTCCCGCAAGGCCACCTTGAGCTGGTGAACGGTGCCGGCCACGACGGCGGTCTCAGCTGCTGGCGGGGCGGTGGGCACGCCCGCGTCCCGGGTTCGGGCCTGTCGCTGGCCAGGGTGAGGTGGGGCCGATCGGCGTCGTGCTCGGTGTCGATGTCTGGTTCGGTTTCGGCGAGGACTGCTGTGATCTCCGTCGCGGGCAGGGCCTCGGGGCCATCGGCGTCGACGTCGGGCGCTTCGCTCTCGCCTTGGCCGGCGTGGTGCGGCGTGGCGTCCGGGTCCTGGTTGCGGGCGGCGCCACCCGGGACCGGCTGTGTGTCGTCTGTCAGGTCATGGTCGTGGGGCTTGCCGCGGGCGATCCGTTCGGCGCGCAGCTGCTCGCGTTCGGCGTCGGTGATCCCGGTGAGGTACTCCCACGTGCTGACCCGCTGGACCTTGCCGCGGGCCAGGTCGTGCTGCAGCACGATCGCACTTCACCCAGGCCACCTCATCGAGCTGGGCGACGTCGGTGTCGACGACCACGTCCTGGATGCCGCTGTCGGGGTCGGCGGTGTTGACCAGGGCGTGGACCACCGGCCCGGTGTAGGCGACCTGCAGGTAGGAGGACTTGCAGCCGGGGCAGGCCGGCACGCGCTTGGTCGCCGGCAGCCGCTCGCCGAGCTCCTTCTCCTGCGCGCGCTGCTGCCGGTCGGCTTCTTGCTCGGCGAGGTGGCGCTGCCACACCGCGGCCGCCTCGACCGGCAGCAGCACGGCCTGCTTGCGGCCCGGCGGGTCAGCGTCACCGGCTCGCCCCCGCCGGCCCGTTCGACCAGTGCGGCCAGGCGGGTGCGAGCCTCTCGCATCCCGATCATCTTAACGAACCGCATTGTGTACGCACCCGGCTCGGGCCGGACAGGAACCCGCACGCCGCCTGGGGCTCCCGCCGGACTGCCCCGGCGCAGTCCATGGACGCTCTTTGTGTACACAAACGAACGCTGTTCATGATCATCCGGCGCTAAGCCTCGCCCGGCGGGCCCTACCGGCTCTCTGAGCGGCCACGACCCGGGCTAGCCAGGCCCGCTCCATGCCCGGCGTCGGGCCCCTAGGGTGCCGGGCCTGGTCGATGGGCTGGTCGTCGACCTGGTCCGGCAGCTCGTGGCGGCGCAGGACTTCCCGCTGGAAGGTCTCCGTCGGCTCGGTCATGATCCCGTTCGGCGCGTCGGGCGGCGGGCAGGGTTGTACCGGTCGCCGAGCGCCTCGGGTCGCCGCTCTCTGGTAAACACCGTCACCTTCGCCTCAGGTCCGGTCAGGCGCTCCCAGCCGAGTCGTTCGTACACCCCTATCGCGGCGAAGGCCTGGGGCGAGGTCAACAGCCAGCAGCGCTCCGCGCCCTCGCACAGCAGGTCGAGGATCCGGCCGGCCAGTCCTCGTCCGCGTGCGTGCGGGCCGACCGCCAGCTCGTCCACCTCCAGGGCGCCGACCAGGCGCCGTTCGGCTTGGTCGCCGAGCTCGGCACGCACCCTGTCGTAGGCGCGGCCGGTGGGGAAAGGGCTCCGCGTAGGCCACGCCGTGCCGAAGCCCATCGGCCTGCCGTCCTGTTCGGCCAGCACCGCGACGAACCCCGGGCGTCCGGTGTCGGTGGCCAGACGACGGGCGAAGTCCGCGACGCCGGATCCGTCCTCGTTCCACGGCGGTTCACTGAAGGCGGCGCCGTAGATCTCCATCAGCTCGGCGGCGCGAGCCCGCGTCTGCTCGCCGGTCAGCCGTTCCAGCGTCACCGGGCCCGCCGTCATGGCGTGCGGCCCAGCCCGGCCAGGACGTTGTGGCGGGTGAGGCCCTGGCGGATGAGGTCCTCCGGCTCGGTGCGCCAGTCGGCCAGCGGGACAAGCCCGGGCTCGACGAGCTCCATGTCGCCGAAGTACGACAGGATCTCCTCCCGGCTGCGCCAGCGCCCGGTGCCCAGATTCTGGTTGAAGTTCCGCTCGGCCGCCTCAGCGATCTCGGACGCCTCCGGGTGCTCGGCGCCCGGGTTGTGGAAGTGCACGATGGCCAGGTGGCTGCCGGGGGCCAGCGCCCGGTGCAGGCGGGCCATCACGCCGCCGGGATCCTCGTCGTCGCTGAGGTGGTGCAGGACGGAGACGAGCAGCAACCCCACGGGCCGGCTGAAGTCCAGCAGCTCGGTGACCTCGGGGTTGTCCAGGATCTCCGCCGGGCAGCGCAGGTCGCCCGCCACCACCGTGGTGGCGTCGTCGGTGGCCAGCAGCGCCCTGCCGTGGGTCAGCACGATCGGGTCGTTGTCGACATAGGCCACGCGGGCCTCCGGCGCCTTCCCCTGCGCGATCTCGTGCACGTTGCCCCGTGTGGGCAGCCCTGAGCCGATGTCGAGGAACTGCCTGATGCCGGCCTCCGTGACCATGTGCTCCACGGCGCGGCGCAGGAAGGCCCGGTTGGCCCGCCCCGCCTCGCGGGCGTCGGGGGCGATCCGCAGCGCCTCCTCGGCGACGGCGCGGTCGACGGCGAAGTTGTCCTTGCCGCCAAGGAAATAGTCGTACACGCGGGCGATGCTGGGCCGGGTGGGGTCGATCCCCGGAGGGACCACGCCGTCTCCGGCCTCGTCCCGTCCAGTGGCCTGATCGCCGTCACGCATGGAATCTCACGCCTTCATCGACCTGGGGCTGGACTGATCATCGTACGGGACTGGCCGTTGTCGGCATATGTCCAGCCCTGTGCCTTTCCTTGCCCCGCTGGTCCGCCGGATGCGCGAGACCTGCCCCGGCACACCGCGACTTGCTGGATTTACTTGTCTGAGTTATTTTTTACCTAACCAAGTAATCAACGGGCAGGAGCCAGCTCATGACCGGATCGCCGATGAAGGGACGCAAGAGAGCCGCGTGGACACTGGTCGCGCTGGCGCCGATCTGCGCGGAGATGACGTTCGGCGCGATCCCGCTGAGCGTGATGTGGCTGCTGCCGCTCCTGGTGCCGATGTACGGCGCGGGCGTGCTGCTGATCAGGGAGGCGGTGCGCCGCACCGGCGGCGGCTGGCCGAGCCTGCTCGTCCTGGGTCTGGTGTACGAACTCGCCGAGGACGGCATCGGGCTGCAGGCGCTGACCAGCCCCGCCCTCTACCAGGCCGCCGAGTGGGGGCCGCGCGTGTTCGGCCTCAACACGACCTACTGGGAGTCGCAGATCGGCTACCACGCCGTGTTCAGCGTGATGATCCCGATCATGCTCACGGATCTCCTGCACCCGGCCCACCGCGACCGCCCTTACCTGCGGCGGGGCGGGCTCATCGGCGTCGGCGTCGTCGCGCTCCTCGGCGTGGCCATGTTGCGGATGCTCATCCCGCCGGTCATGGATCCGGGCTACCAGGCGCCGCTGCCGGTGCTGGCCGCGTTCGTCCTGGCGGGCGTGGTGCTCTCCGTCCTCGCCCTGAAGGTGCTTCCCGGACGTACGCCGGCGCCCCCGGCCGGCACGAGCGCGCCGAAGCCCGCCGTCGTGGGCCTGCTGGCCGCGCTCGCCACCGTCGCCTTCCTCGGCCTGCTCATCCCGATCGTCCCGCCGCCCGCCGGCGGCAGGGGCTGGTGGGTGCTCGTGCCGATGATCCTGGCCGCCGCGGTCGCCGTCGTCGCCGGCGTACTGCTCCACCGCTGGTCCGCCGCGGGCTGGACGGACACGCACCGGGTCTGGCTGGCCGGGGGCGCGCTGGTGTCCCACACCCTGTTCGGTGCCGCCGTCATGGCCACGACCACCTTCGACCGCGTGGGCCTGGTCGGCTTCGCCGTGCTCATGGCGCTGCTGCTGGTCCTGCTCGGCCGGCGCGCCGAACGCCGCTTCGTGCCGTCGGGCTGACCGGCAGGCCCGGGTACCGCCCGCCCCCGTGGCGCCGGTAGCGGAGGCGGGAGCAGGCGTTGGGGGTTCCCGTCATGGTCGCGGAGCACCCGTGATCCCTAGCGTTGAGATCAACCGCTGATGACGTTGAGGGAGAACCGGTGAATTCACGATGGACGCGGACGGCGACCGTGGTGTTCTGCTGCTCTACCCGGGCGGGCCGGGCGCCGCGGGTCTCGGCATGCCCCTGGAGGGGGCGATGAGGGGACTGCCGGGAAGCGTCCGGGAGGCGTACGATCTCATCGGTTTCGACCCGCGGGGCATCGGCAGGAGCACACCGATCACCTGCGGGTTCGACCGCCGACAAGGACGGCATCCTTCCGTACATCTCCACGGCGAACACGGCGCGGGACATGGACCGCATCCGCGCCGCGCTCGGGGAGGAGCGCGTCTCCTACCACGGGGTCTCCTACGGCACCTATCTCGGGGCGGTCTACGCCCAGTTTCCCCCAGCGCACGGACCGGTTCGTGCTGGACAGCGTGGTGGATCCGGACAAGGTCTGGCGTGGCATGTTCCGCCAGCGGGGGCTTGGCATGGAGTTGCGATTCCCGGATTTCGCGGCGTGGGCCGCGGCCAGGCACGAGAAGTACGGCCTGGGCCGCACACCCCGGCACAGGTGCGCAAGACGTGGTTCCGCATGGTGGCCCGGCTCGACGACGCACCGGTGAACGGGATCAACCGCCGGGATCACTGATCTCAGCGCTCTCCGGCCGCGCACATCGGGGAGTCCGACATGTCCGGCAAATGTCCGATCGTTGCCCTGGCTCGCCCTCCGTCCCGCGGCGAGACTGAGCCCCACAAGGAGCCCTGTTCATAGCGGCGTTGCGCGACGTGGAGGCGAGCGATGGGTAAGCACAAGAGAATCGGTCCGGCTGTGGTGCTCTCGCTCGCGGCGTGCGCCGCCGTGTCGACGGCGGTGGCCGCCCCCGCGGCGGCGGCCACCTGCTACGCGAGCGGCGGCAATCTGTACTGCGACAACGCCCCCGCTCCGATCTACGCGGCCCCGCAGTATTCCCGGCCCAACGGCAACCCGGAGCGGGTCGTCGACCGTCTGCTCACGACGTTCAGCTATTTCAAGTGCTACCGGACCGGCCAGCAGCACGGCGGCGGGAACAACGTCTGGTACTACACGTATGGTGACCAGACCGGCAGCTGGGGATACGTGGCGGCGGTCAACGTGTACACCTCGGTCGATCCGTACCCCGGTGTAGCGCACTGCTGAACGGCGCAGGAGCCGGCGCGCTCCCCGTGCCCGAGCGGCCGTGTCACCGGTGTGAACCAAAGTCCTGACTGAGTGTGCTGTCGGCCGGTAACATGAGAACTTCTCTTGATGTGAACTTCTCGCGGGGTGGCAACCGGTGGCTGATCTCTGGTTCGGTGTCCTCGGCCCGCTGGACGTGCGGGCCGGCGGGCGGCGGATCCCCCTGCACGGACCTCGCCAGGAGAGGGCGCTCGCGGCCCTCCTGCTGGACGCCGGCCACGCGGTGACGGTCGACCGCCTCATCGACGTCGTGTGGGAGGAGCCGCCCGCCTCGGCGCGCCGCCAGATCCAGGACCTGGTGTCGAAACTGCGGCGGGCCCTGGCCGACGCCGGCGCGGGCGGTGACGTCATCACCACCGTACGCGGCGGCTACCTGCTGTGGCCCGGCGTCGGCCGGCTGGACGTGACGGAGTTCGAGGAGCTCGTCGCGTCCGCGCGCGACGCCGAGCCCGCGCATGCGGCCGGCCTGCTCAGGCAGGCGCTCGCCCTGTGGCGGGGCGAGCCGCTGGGCGGCGTGGACTGCCCGGCGCTCGCCGGCGACGTGCGCACCCTGCAGGAGAAACAGCTGGCGGTCTGGGAGGAGTGGGCGAAGCTCGAGCTGGCCGCCGGCCGCCACCACGAGGTCACCGCCGAGCTGACCGCCCTGGTCGAGCGCCATCCGCTGCGCGAGTCGCTGGTGGCGTCGCTGATGCGGGCCATGACCGCCGCAGGCCGCGCGGCCGACGCGCTCGACGTCTACCACCGGGCGCGCGAGAAGCTGCGGGACGGGCTGGGCCTCGATCCGGGTAAGGAGCTCCAGAGCCTGTACGAACGCATCCTGCGGGCCGCCGAGCCCGGCCCGCTCCCGGAGCCGCCGCCCCCGCCCGTCGCCGCGTCCCAGCTGCCCATGGACGCCTTCGGCTTCGTCGGCAGGGGCGGCGAGCTCGCCCGGCTCGACGCCCTGCTGGACCACGTCGCGCTCCAGCCGACGGCGGTGGCGATGGCCGTCGTGTCGGGCAGCGCGGGCGTCGGCAAGACCGCGCTGGTGACGCACTGGGCGCACCGCGTCCGCGACCGTTTCCCCGGCGGGCACCTGTACGTGAACCTGCGCGGATTCGATCCCGGCGGGTCGATGGTGGCGCCGGAGGAGGCGGTGCGCGGGTTCCTGTTCGCGCTCGGGGTGCCGCCGCAGGGCGTGCCGCCCGACATGGACGCCCAGACGGCGCTCTACCGGAGCCTGCTGGCCGGCCGCAGGGTGCTGATCGTCCTGGACAACGCCCACGACGCCGGCCAGGTGCGCCCGCTGCTGCCGGGCTCTCCCGGCTGCGTCGTGGTGGTGACCAGCCGCAACCGGCTGCCCGCCCTGGTCGCCAAGGAGGGCGCCGTCTCGCTGCCGCTGAACCTGCCGACGGGCGGCGAGGCCAGGGAGCTGCTCGCCCGCCAGCTGGGGGACGGGCGGGTCGCCGCCGAGCCGGACACCGTGGACGAGCTCATCGCGCGATGCGGCCGGCTGCCGCTGGCCCTGGCGATCGCCGCCGCCCGCGCGGCCGTGCGGCCCGGCGTTCCGCTGGCCGCCATCGCCGCGGAACTGCGCGAGGCGCCCGGGGTGCTGGACGCGCTCGACGCCGGGGAACCGGCGACCCGGGTCAGGGCCGTGTTCTCGTGGTCGTACCGGATTCTCGGCGACGAGACGGCGCGCATGTTCCGCGCGCTGGCGACGCACCCCGGGCCGCGCATCGGCGTGGCCGCGGCGGCGAGCCTGGCCGGGGTCCCCGTACGCGATGCCCGCTCGCTGCTGGAGAGGCTGGCGGGCGCGCACCTCGTCACCGAGGACGCCCCTGGCCGGTACGCCTTCCACGACCTGATGCGCGCCTACGCCGGAGAGCTGGCCGACCTCCACGATCCTCCCGGGGAGCGGGACGCCGCCCGGCGCCGCCTCCACGACCACTACATCCACACCGCGGAGCAGGCCGACCGGCTGCTCGACCCGCACCAGGACATCCCTCCGGAAGAGCCGTCGGCCGGTGTCGTCGCCGAGGAACACCGCGACCAGCCGGACGCGCTGGCGTGGTTCGCCGCGGAGCACGCGGCGCTGCTCGCCGCCGTCGAGGACGCGGCGCGGTCGGGTCTCGACGCGCAGGCGTGGCGGCTCGCCATGGCACTCTACGACTACCTGGATCTGCACTCGCACCTGCACGACCAGATCGCCGTGCAGACGACCGGCCTCGAGGCGGCCCGGCGCCTCGGCGACCGGGCGGGGCAGGCGCATTCACACCGCCGGCTCGGCTGGGCCCTGCGCCGCCTCGACCGCCACGACGACGCCCACGTCCACCTGCGGTCGGCCCTTGACCTGCACGAAGGCCTCGACGACGACCGGAGCCTGGCGCACGTCCACGGCAACCTGTCCGGCGTGCTCGAACGGCAGGGCAGGTACGCGGAGGCGCTCGTCCACGCGGAGCGAGCCTTGGAGCTCTACACCGCGGCCGGTCTGCCGGCCTGGCAGGCTCGGGCGCTCAACGCCGTCGGCTGGCTCCACGGGCTGCTGGGCGACTACGACAAGGCCCTCAAACACTGCGGCCGGGCGTTGTGGATGCACGAGGCGTCGGCCGATCGGCGCGGCCAGGCGGCCACCTGGGACAGCCTGGGCTTCGCCCACCACCATCTCGGCTCGCACCAGCAGGCCGTCGCCTGCTTCACCCGCGCCCTCGACCTGCTCAGATACCTCGGCGACCGGTACGGTCAGGCCGAGACGCTGCTCGTCCTCGGCGACGCCCACCAGGCCGGCGGGGAGACCGGCGAGAGCCTGCGCGCCTGGCGGGAGGCTCACGACATCCTCGTCGAGCTCAATCACCCCGATGTCGGCAAGGCCCTCGCCCGGTTCGGCCGCCGGCGGGAAACCGGCTCCTCCTCCGGCGCCCCACGGTGATCACCGCTGCCGGACGCGCGGAGCCGCCCGCCTGACGGGCCGCTCCGCGCGTATTCTTGGGCGAGGCGCCGACAGTGAGGGAGGCAGGTCCCTGATCGACGACCCGCACCCGTTGTCCTCATGGCCGGCCGCGTGGGTGCCGATCGTCGCCGGCGTCGCCTTCGTGGCGTCGGGCGTCGTCGCGTGGAGGTCGAGCCCGCGCCGCCCGATCGGCCCGCTGCTGGTCGTCGAGGGTCTGCTGTGGACGCTCCACCAGTTCCCGCCGCCCGTGCCACGCGAGCTCCTCGCCCTGACGGCGGGGGCCTGGCCTGCGCTGCTGGCGCACCTCGTCATGGCCTTCCCGACCGGCCGGCTGCCGGACGGGGCGTCCCGGCTGGTGGCGGGCCTGGGCTATCTGTGCGTCGCCGCGATGGGTCTGCGGCACCTGGCCGGGCCGCCGGTGCGCGAGGCGATCGCCGGGGCGGGCACGCTCATGCTCGTGGTCGTCGGCGGCGCCGTGATCGCCCTGCAGGCGGCACGGTTGCGGAGGAGCAGTACCGCCCGGCGCCGCGCGCTCCTGCCGGTGCTCGCGGCCGCGGTCGTGGCGACGGCGCTGTTCGTCGTCTGGAAACCGGTCGCGGTCGCCCTGGCCGCCGGGACATCCCTCGTGGGCGCGGCCGGGCAGCCCGCCGTGGATGCTGGTGCGCCGGCGCTCGCGCTGTCCGTGCAGGTCGCCCTCGCCGCGATCCCGTTGGCGTTCCTCTGGAGCCTGCTGCGCCGCCGCATCGACCGGGGCGGGGTCGCCGGCCTGGTGGTGCGGCTGAGCAAAGAACCGCGGTCCGCCACGCTTCAGGCCGCGCTGGCCGAGACCCTGCACGATCCGACGCTGCGCGTCGGTTACTGGGTGCCGGAGTCAGGGGGATATCTCGATGTCGGTGGAGAGCTCGTACGCGAAGGGCCGGGCCAGGCGGTGACCAGGGTCGACGGTGACGGCCCGCTGGCCGTTCTGACGCATGACCCGGCCCTGCTGGAGGACCCGGACCTGATCGAGGCGGCGTGTGCCGCCGTGTCGCTCGCCCTGGAGAACGAGCGCCTGACCGCGGAGCTGCGGGCGCGGCTGCGCCAGCTCGCCGAGTCCCGCGCGCAGGTCGTGCGCGCCGCCGAGGCCGAACGCCGCCGCCTGGAGCGTGACCTGCACGACGGCGTGCAGCAGCGGTTGTTGTCGATCCCGCTGACGCTGAGCCTGGCCGAGGCCGCGCTGAGCTCGGGAGCCGAGCGGACACGCCCGCTGATCGCCGAGGCCAGGAACATCGCGCTGACCACGCTCGGCGAGGTGCGCGCACTCGCCCAGGGCATCCACCCGCCGATCCTGACCGAACGCGGCCTGGCGGGCGCGGTGCACGAGCTGGCCGCCGTGGCCCCGGTGCCGGTGACGATCTCCTCCGACGTCCCCGGCGACCTGCCCGCGGAGATCGAGACCACCGCCTACTACGTGGTGGCCGAGGCGCTGTCCAACCTCGCCAAGCACGCCGCCGCCGGCCGGGCCGAGGTCAGGATCGGCCGGGCGGACGGCCTGCTGACGGTGGAGGTCAGGGACGACGGCCGCGGCGGAGCCGATCCGGAGCGGGGGTCGGGGCTACGCGGCCTGGCCGACCGGGTCGAGACGAACGGCGGCAGCCTGCGTGTGCACAGCCCGCCCGGCCGGGGCACCTGGATCGAGGCGAGGTTGCCGTGCGCGTAGTCATCGCCGAGGACAACACGCTCTTGCGCGAAGGGGTCGCACGGCTGCTCGGCGAGGCCGGGTTCGACGTCGTGGCGACGGTCGAGGACGCGCCCGGGCTGCTGGCGCAGGTGGCGCGGCACCGGCCGGAGGTGGCGGTCGTGGACATCCGCCTGCCGCCGACGCGCACTGACGAGGGACTGCGGGCGGCCCAGCGGATCCGCCGCGCGCATCCCGGCACGGGGGTTCTCGTCCTGTCACAGTACGTACGGGTCAGCTACACGGTGGAGCTGCTGGACGGTGGTGCGCGGGGGCTGGGCTACCTGCTGAAGGACCGGGTGTCCGATGTGGGCGAGTTCGCCGCGGCGGTCCGCCAGGTAGGCCGGGGCGGATCGGCGTTCGACCCGATCGTGGTCGACCAGCTCGTGGAGCGGCACACCGCCGGTGACGACCCGCTGCACACACTGACCGGACGCGAACGCGCCGTGCTCGCCCTCATGGCGGAGGGCCGTACCAACCAGGCCATCGCCGAGCGCCTGACCATCGCAGAACGCACCGTGGAGAAGCACTGCACCAGCATCTTCGCCAAGCTCGCCCTGCCCGCGCGGCCGGACGACCACCGGCGGGTGCTGGCCGTGCTCCGCTACCTGAACGCCTGACCGCCGTGGTGCGGCCAGCCGTACCACGGCGGGGCGGGTGGCACGGGCCGGGACGGGTGCCGGCTCGCTTACCCCCCGACGTCCGCGGCAGCACACTCATCCGGTGAGACGCCCGCAGCGGTGCGGGCCTACGGAGAGTGAGCCGCCCTATGAACGTCGTCACCGTCGCCCGAGGCGCCGCCGCCGCCATGAGCCTGATCATGGCCGGGTATCTGGCCCTCGACGGAGCCCACCGGCCGGACAATCCCTTCCTGTGGCCGGACGCCGCCGTGGCCGTGTTCCTCGCGGTCGCGAGCGCGCTGCCGCGCCGCCCCGCGCCCATCGCCATGATCGTCGGCTTCGGCTGGTCGGCGGGGGTCCTCACGGTCTCCGTCTTCAGCTACGTGGTGCGCGGCGAGTTCGCCTGGCCGAACGTGGCGCTGGTGGTGGTCGCCCTGACCGCGGCGGCCCTGCTCGGCCGGCATCTCATGACGCCTGCCGCGCGGGGACGGGTCCCGGTGGACGCGGCGAACCTGCCGCCCCGGTGACCCGGGAGCCGGGCGTCGGGTAGGTTGCGGCAATGGCCCATCCGCACCGCGTCCAGCTCCACACCGGGCGTTCGTCAGGTGTGAAGGTCCTGAGCGGGTGTTCCAGCGTCGTGGTGCTGTTCCTGATCCTCGTGACGGCCTGGATCGCCACCATTCTGTCCGGCTGGCTCTCCGTGGTGATGGGTGCTATCGCCGCCCTGGTCGGGGTCTTTTCCGTCGTCGCCCTGGGGATCGTGCTGGCCGACCTGCTGCGTGCGGCCGCCTGGCTCGACGGCAGGGTCCTCGCCGTGCGCTCCGCCTTCACCACCGACCGGTGCGATCTGGCCGCGGCTCACCTGTTCACGATCGACTCGGTCGCCGAGCGCTCCTATGTCGGGGACCTCGGCTCCGTGCCGACCGGGCGGCTGATCCCTCGGCTCCGTGTCCAGGATCCGGGCACGGGCCGCCTGGTCGGCCTGGCCCTGCAGGACCCGGCCACCCGCACCCCGCTCCCGGCGGTACGGCTGCACGCCCTGGCCGACGCCATCATGGCCGGCCGCCGCCCTGAGCCGTACGCGCGGCAGGCCTGGCAGGTCGCCCAGGAGCTGCGCCGCCTGGCCGGCGACCCCTTCGCCGCGCAACCCTGAGCGCCCGGCGTCAGCGGAGCGCCTCCTGCGGGGCGTCCGCGCGCAGCGGCCTGAGCGCCCGGGACCAGGTGATGACCTCGTCGAGCAGCTCGACGAGGGTCTCCTCCTGGTGCGGGCCGGGGGTGATCACGCCGGGGTCGGTGGGGCCGGTGAGCTCGAAGTCGGTGAACGCCGACAACGCGACCTGGGTGCGGACGTTGGCGACCTGGAGCTCGGTCATGGACAGGCGCAGTTGCTCCACGGCGCGGGTGCCGCCGTGGACACCGTGGCTGACGAACCCGGCCGCCTTGTTGTTCCATTCGGCGAACAGGTAGTCGATCGCGTTCTTCAGCGCGGCGGGCATGCCGCGGTTGTATTCCGGCGTGACGAAGACGAATCCGTCGAGGGCCGCGATGGCCCGCGCCCAGCGCTGGGTGTGCGGGTGGCGATAGTCGCCGAACATCGCGGGCACGGGCTCGTCCAGCAGCGGCAGCCCGTGCTCGGCCGGATCGACGAGGTCGAAGGTGGCCTCTCCCGCCGTGACGGCGGCGTGCCGCGCGGCGACCTCGGCGACCCACTGGGCCGCGACGGCCGTCCTGCGGTGCGGGCGGGTGCTGCCGACGATGATGCCAATGTTGATCATGGGTCTCTCCTGTCGTGCCTTCTTCGGGTAAAGTACAACGTGTATGGCAACATGTAAAACGATGAATGTAATCGAGGCGAGATGACCAGCGAGCACAGGGCGAAACGTCGTCCCCACGGAGGGCTGGCCGACAAGCGCAGGGCCATCCTCACGGGCGCTCTGACCGTGTTCGCCCGCGACGGCTTCACCCGTGCCGGCATCGACGCGATCGCCGCGGCGGCCGGGGTGTCCACGCGGACGATCTACAACCACTTCACCGACAAGGCCGAGCTCTTCCAGACCGTCATCAAGGAGAGCGCGGGCCGGGCGGCCGACGCCCAGATCGCCATCGTCGACCGGCACCTGCACAAGATCATCGATCTGGAGGCCGACCTCGTGGAGTTCGGCCGCGCCCTCACCGCCCCGATGGCCACCGAGCACGCGGAGCACTTCGCGCTCGTCCGCCAGGTCAACGCCGAGGCCGGGCACATCCCCCAGGCCGCCATCGACGCCTGGCAGGAGATCGGTCCCCGGCGCGTCCTCCGCCGGCTCGCCGAGCACCTGCGGCAGTGGACGGCCAGGGGCCTGCTCCACACGGACGACCCCGAGCGTGCGGCCGTCCAGCTCATGCTGCTCATCTCAGCCGCCGGTCCGCCCCACCACGGCCCCGCCCCCAGCCGTCAGGAGGCCGACGAGCTGATCGCCTCCGGCGTCCACGTCTTCCTGTACGGCTACCGGCGCTGACCGCGTCACCCTGACGAAAGTAAGGGGGCACGCTGGTCTTTCGGGCATGCCGGGTACGGCGGCGTCCTTCCTACGCTGCTCCGCATGATCAGTGTCACCCGCGTCTCCGCGGCCGCCGTGCTCACCCTGACCCTGCCGTTGACGGGGCCGTTGACGGGCCCGCCACCTGCCGCGGCGGCCTCTGCGGACGGCTCCCAGACGCGCATCGCGATCCCCGTCCCCACCGGTCACCACAAGGTCGGCCGCGACGTCCTGCACCTCGTCGACCGCGAGCGCCGCGACCCGTGGGAGCCCGAGGCGGGCGCGCGGGAGTTGATGGTGTCGGTGTACTACCCGGCCCGCGGCGGCGGGAGCGCCACACCGTACATGACCACCGGCGAGGCCCGCCTCCTCCTCAAGGGCCAGCGGCTCGACACCCGCTTCGAGGCGGAGCGACTCGCCGGCGTCCGTACGAACGCCCGCGCCGGCGCCACCCCCGCCGGCGGCCGTCACCCCCTGGTGGTGCTCTCCCCGGGCTTCACCCTCAACCGCGCCACCCTGACCACGCTCGCCGAGGAGCTCGCCTCGAAGGGGTACGTCGTCGCGCTCGTGGACCACGCCTACGAGTCGTACGGCACCACCTTCCCCGGCGGGCGCCTGCTCACCTGCGTCGCGTGCGAGAAGGTGGAGAGCGCCCCCTCCGACGCGGCGGGCAAGAAGCTGCTCGCCAAGGCCGCGGCCGGCCGGGCGGCGGACCTCTCCTTCGTCATCGACCGGCTGACCCGCACGGCCTGGAAACGCTCGACGATGATCGACCTGCGGCGGATCGGCGCCGCAGGCCACTCGCTCGGCGGCAACGCCGCGGCGAGCGTCATGGCCGGCGACCGCCGCATCCGCGCCGGAGCGAACATGGACGGCACGTTCTTCGCGCCGGTGCCGAAGGCCGGCCTCGGCAAACGGCCGTTCCTCATGCTCGGCACCGAGGCCCAGCACTCGCCCGGCACCGACGACGCGAGCTGGCCCCGGGACTGGTGGCGCCTGGACGGCTGGAAACGCTGGCTGACCGTGGCCGGCTCGGGCCACCTCACCTTCATCGACCTGCCCATCCTGGGCGGCCAGGCCGGGATGACCGACCCCTCCGCGCCGCTGCCGGGGAAACGTTCTGGCGAGATCACCACGGGGTACGTGGGCGCCTTCTTCGACCGGCATCTGCGCGGGAAACACCAGCCGCTGCTCGACGGCCCGTCCGCCGCCAACCCGGAGGTCACCTTCCACGATCCCTCGTGAAATTTTCACGACCGGGCGCGTGTCCTCCCAGTTGGCCCGGCGGCGTCCGCGGCGGTCATTGAGATGAGGGCGTCCCGGCGCCTACGGTGCAGGAATCCGCACACGGTGATCCCCGCAAGGAGTCCGTCATGCGCGCCCGTGCCGTCCCGGCTCTGATCATGGCTCTGCTCGCCCTCGTCATCCACGCACCCGAGGCACGTGCCCAGGTGACGGGCGGCTTCGACTTCTCCAGGGCCGAGGTCTCCGTCACGGGCCTGCAGGTCCCGTGGGGGCTGGCGTTCCTGCCGGACGGCAGCGCGCTGGTGTCCGAGCGGAACACGGGACGCATCCTCCAGGTGCGCCCCGGCCAGCCGCCCGCTCAGGTCGCCACGGTCAGCGGGGTGAGCGCCTCCGGCGAGAGCGGCCTGCTCGGCATCGCCGTGTCGCCCGCGTACGCGGAAGACGGCTGGGTGTATGCGTACTTCACCAGCACGAGCGGGGACAACCGCCTGGTCAGGCTCCGGCTGAGCGCACCCCCGACGCAGACCGTGATCTTCTCCGGGGTGCCGAGCGCCGCCATCCACGACGGCGGCCGCATCGCGTTCGGCCCCGACGGCATGCTCTACGTGGCCACCGGCGACGCCGGCGTCACCGGCAACGCCCAGAACCTCGACAGCCCCGCGGGGAAGATCCTGCGCATGACGCCCACCGGCGGGATACCGTCGGACAACCCGTTCCCCGGATCCCGAGTCTGGAGCTACGGCCACCGCAACGTGCAGGGCCTGACCTGGGACTCCCAGGGCAGGATGTACGCCACCGAGTTCGGCCAGAACACCTGGGACGAGGTCAACCGGATCGTCGCGGGCGGAAACTATGGCTGGCCCACCTGTGAGGGCCAGTGCGGCAACACCTCCTTCCGCAGCCCGATCGTCACCTGGACGACCGCCCAGGCGTCACCGAGCGGGCTCGCCTACGCCAATGGCACGCTCTTCGCCGCGGCGCTGCGCGGCCAGCGGCTCTGGACGGTGCCGCTCAACGACGACGGAACGGCGGGCACGCCGCTCGCCGAGCTCCAGTCCGGGTACGGCCGGCTCCGCGCGGTCGCCGCTGGGCCGGACGGCTGGCTCTGGGTGACGACCAGCAACCGCGACGGCCGCGGCACCCCCGCGGCCCAGGACGACCGGATCATCCGCATCCCGCCGGCCACGGGCGCCGAGGACGACACCACTCCGCCGACCGCGCCCGGAGGCCTGGCCGCGTCGGGAACGACCGCCACCGGCACCACCCTGACGTGGACCGCGTCGGCCGACGACACCGGCGTGACCGGCTACGGCATCCTGCGCGCACCGGGCACCTCCGGCGGCGCCTTCACCCAGGTGGGCACCTCGGCGACGACCTCGTACACCGACACCGGGCTGACCGCGACCACCGCCTACCGCTACCAGGTGCGTGCCCGCGACGCGGCGGGCAACCTGTCCCCGGTGTCCGGCACGGTCACGGTCACCACCTCGGGAGGCGGCGCCACCGGCGGATGCACGGTCACGCCGGCCACCCAGACCCAGTGGGGAGGCGGCTACGTGATCCAGCCGGTCACGGTCGCCAACACCGGCACGTCCGCCACCACCGGGTGGACGGTGACGTTCACGCTGCCCAGCGGCCACACCGTCACAGGCTCATGGAACGCCACGCTGACCAGCAGCGGCCGGACCGTCACGGCCAGGAACACCGGGCACAACGGCACGCTGGCCGCCGGGCAGAGCACCACGTTCGGTTTCCAGGCCACGCGCCCCGGCGGCGACACCCAGACGCCCTCCGGCTACCTGTGCACGAGTCCCTGAGGCGACGTACGCTGGACGGTGCGCGCTCAGGACGCCACCGGTCCGCGGAAAGGGCCCAGCCCCACCTGACGGTCACCGACCTACCCGGCCCGACCTCTTTTCCGGCCTGATCATGCGGGCACCAGGCCAGACGGAAAGGAGGCCATCGTGCCCATCCACCGCCTGCCCGCCAACCCCCGCATCCAACGGCTCCGCAAGCAGGCCAAGACCCTCCTCCAGCAGATGAGGGCGGGCGCGCCCGAGGCGCGCCGGCTCGTCGCGGAGTTCCATCCCCGGCCGCCGCGGGCGCCCAGGCTGTCCGACGCGCAGCTCGTCACCGCCCGCATGTACGGCTTCGCGAGCTGGCCCAAGCTGAAGGAGCACATCGGCACCGTCGAGCGGTACACCCGCTCGCCGCACCGGATCGCGCCGCGCGAGGACCCGCAGGAGGAGTTCCTGCGGCTCGCCTGCCTCACCTACGGTCAGGACGATCGGGGCAGGACCGGCGAGGCCGGCCTCCTGCCGGCCGGGCAGCCGGGATTGTCCACCGCGAACGTCTTCACGATGGCGGCCACCGGCTCGGCCGACTCCATGGCCGACGCGCTGGCCGCGGATCCCGGCCTGGCCCGCGCGCAGGGCGGCCCCTTCGGGTGGGAGCCGCTGCTGTACCTGGCCTACGCCCGCGTCGACCCGCCGGGCCGGCCCGTGGAGGCGGCCCGGCTCCTCCTCGACCACGGCGCCGACCCGAACGCCGGCTTCCTGTGGGACGGGCTGACCTCCCCGTTCACGGCGCTCACCGGCGCGTTCGGCGGCGGGGAGGGCGACCAGCCGCCGCACCCGCGGGGTCCGGAGCTGGCCAGGCTGCTCCTGGAGGCGGGAGCCGACCCCAACGACGGCCAGGCCCTCTACAACCGCGGGCTCGGCGGCTCCTTCTCCGACGACCCTGTCCACCTGGAGCTGCTGCTGGAGTTCGGCCTCGGGCGCGGAGAGGGCGGGCCGTGGCGGGGCCGGCTGGGCCCGACGTTGCGGTCGCCGCGGCAGCTGGTGCGCGACGAACTCGCCACCGCCGCGTTGCGGGGCGGCCCGCGGCGGACCCGGCTGCTCCTCGCGCACGGCGCGGAGGTGGACGGTCTCGGCGGGCATCCGGCGTTCGGCGGGCGCACACCGTACGAGCTGGCCGTGCTGCACGGGCACACCGAGGTCGCGGAGCTCCTCGCCGCGGCGGGCGCCTCGACCGTGCTGGACGAGACGGACACGTTCACCGCCGCCTGCATGCGCGCCGACGCCGGCGCGGTGGCCGCGTCCGGCCGGGCGCCACTGGCCCGGGCGCTCGCCCGCACTCCCGATCTGATCAACAGGGCGGCCGAGCAGCGCAGGCCCGCGGCGGTACGCCTGCTGGCCGGCCTCGGCTTCGACGTGAACCACCTGCATCGAGCCGCCCCGCTGCACGCGGCGGCCTGGAACGACGACGTGGAGACCGCCAGGACGCTCGTCGAGCTCGGGGCCGACCTCACGATCAGGGACACCGAGCACGACTCGACCCCGCTCGGCTGGGCCGAATACGGCGGCAGGCACCGCGTGGCGGCGTACCTGCGCAACATGGAGCGGCACGAGTGACCCGGTGACGTGCGCCGCACCCGCGTGAAGAAGACAGGACCGCGCGGCCGATCTCCGGCCGCGCGGTCGCGGGCGACGGCTCGCTCACGAGATCGGGCGGATCTCCACGAGCGGGCAGGCCGGCCACGAGCGGACCAGCTCCAGCGCCTCGTCCAGGTCGGCCACCTCGACCTCGGCGAACCCGCTGACCACCTCCTTGCCCTCCACGAACGGGCCGTCCGTGACCACCGGCTCCCCTGAGCCGAGCCGCACCGTGGTCGCGGTGTGCACCGGCGCCAGGTGGGTGTGGTGGGTGATCTTTCCGGCGTGCTCGGCGAACCAGCGGCCCACCGCCTCATGGGCGGCCTGCCGCTCCTTCTCGTCCATCTCGTCCAACTGCTTGGCGAACTGCTCGGTCTCCACGAACATCAGCACGTACTTCACGTGTGTCCTCCTCGATCCTTCGTGAGCCAGGGCGCTCCCGCGGCCTCGACCGGGGTGTGGAAGGCGTGCGCCCTTCACGGAACAAGACGATCGGGAGGCACGCCCATACGACACCTCGGCAGAAGGGTTACCCCGGCCGGCCGCCGACGACCGCCCCGGCGCCCCACACGATGCGATCGCCGGTCACCGCCGGGTGGTGAGCCGATCCGGCCAGAGGGTAGGGGGCGCCTGTGCAGGCCAGGTCCGCCCTTTTCGCGAGAGCCACCCGGGCGGTCCGTCTGCGCGGGCGTGTCCTCGCCCTGGCGACGGGGGCCTGCCTGGCGCTGGCGTTTCCCGCCGTCGGCGCCTGGTGGTGGGCGTGGGCCGGGCTGGTTCCGCTCGTGGTCCTCGCCGCGAGGGCGGGGTCGTACGCCGAAGCGGCATGGCGCGGCTGGTTCGCGGCCGTGGGCTTCTTCGCGACCCTGAACCACTGGGTGCTCCACTCCCTGGGGGTGTTCGCGCCGCTCGCCCTGGGAATCGCGGGCCTGTCCTGGGTGCCGTTCGGGCTTGTCGCGTACGGCCTGCTCCGCCGGGTCTCCGCGGCCCGGGTCGTCGCGGCCCTGCTGGTGTTGCCCTCTGCCTGGCTGGTGATCGAGGTCCTGCGGTCATGGGCACCTCTCGCCGGTGCGTGGGGGGTGCTCGGTTCGAGTCAGTGGCGTGTGCCGCCCCTGCTCGCGCCGGCCGCGCTCGGCGGCGTGTGGCTGCTGAGCTTCGTGCTGGTCGCCGTCAACGCCGGGCTCTCCGCCGCCGTGCTGCCCGGCGCCGGGCAGCGAGCCCGCCTGGTGGGCGCGGGCGCCGCCGTCGCGCTGGCCGTGCTCGCCGTCGGGTACGGGCTCGTACGGCCGGAGCCCGCCGTGACGGGCACCATGCGCGTGGCCGGTGTGCAGACCGGCGACGTGCCCGGCGCGGCCCGGCGCCTGGCCGCGAACCTGCGCCTGACCAGCGAGCTCGCCGGCCGCGATCACGACGTGGTCATCTGGGGGCAGAGCAGCGTCGCTTTCGACCCGGCGCGGCGGCCCGACGTGGATCGCCTGCTGCGTGCGGCCGCTGCCGAAGTGGGCAGCGATCTGCTGGTGAACGTGGACGCCAGGGGCTCATCCGGGCAGATCGCCAAGACGACGTACCAGTACACCTCGGATGGGATCGTGAACAGCTATGTCAAGCAGCGACTGGTGCCGTTCGGCGAGTACATCCCGCTGCGGCCGTTGCTCGGCTGGCTGGCCGATCACACCGACGCGGCCGCGGAGGACCGGACCACCGGCGGCCGGCTCGCCACCCTGGACGTGGCAGGTCACCGGGTCGGCCCGCTCATCTCCTACGAGTCCGCCTTTCCCGACATGCGGCGCCGGCTGGCCGTCATGGGCGCGGACCTCACCGTCGTGCAGGGTTCGCTCACGACGTTCCACGGCAGCTGGGCGCACGCGCAGCAGGCCGGTCTCGAGGCCGTCCGCGCGGTCGAATCCGGCCGCCCGGCCGTGCTCGTGGAAGCCGACGGGACCTCGGCGGCGTTCGACGCCCGGGGCAGGCCGCTGGCCTGGTACGGCCCCGGGTATCGGGGCGCCTTCGTGATCGACGTGCCGCTGTCCCGGGACGTCACGCCGTACGTCCGGCTGGGGGACTGGGTGCCCGTCATGGCCGCCGGGATTCTGGCCGTGAGCGGCATCAGGCTCGCCGCCCGGCGCCGTGGCTTTCGTCACGCGCCCGGTGAGAGGGAGGCCGGCGTACAGGACTAGGAGAGTAATGTTCGGTAACTGTGGGATCTGAGAGTGGAAAGCCGGGCGAGTACCGGCAGAGCCGGTTCCGTACGCCACCTGGGGCGACCGAGATCCTCCTGGTCCGGCACGGCGAATCCGAGCCCGCGCATCCCGACCGGCTGTTCCCCCTGGTGGACGGCCAGGGCGATCCCGGCCTCGCGCTCGAGGGCCGCGAGCAGGCCGAGCGGGTGGGCCTGCGGCTCGGCCCCGAGCGCATCGACGCGATCTACGTGAGCACGCTGCGGGCCGCGCGGCGGATGTCGGCCGAGGAACGCTGGGACGTGATCCCGGGCGCGGAGCCTGCCGCGGCCTTCTCCACCGCGGCCGCCCTCCCCGCCTGAGGAACGCCGCCACCCGCCTCTCCTACTGAGGTGACGCCTCGATCAGCCGCCGGTGCGACTCCAGCAGGCCCTTCGGCAGGTCGCCGGGGGCGCACCAGCGGGCCTCCAGGATCTCCATCGGGTTCAGCCGCATCGTGCCGCCGCCGGTGTATCCGGCCGCGTAGGCGACCTCCACCCTGAGCTGGAACCCGCTCCTGAGCTGCACCATCTCCCCGACGCTCACCTCCAGCCCGGTCTCTTCCCTGACCTCGCGGACGACCGTCTGCTCGAAGGTCTCGCCCCGCCGCGCGCCGCCCGTCGGCAGCCCCCACTGGTGGTCCTCGGCCCAGAACCGGTGCCGCAGCAGCAGCACGTTGCCGTCCGGGTCGCGGACGACGCCGGTCACCCCGACCATGAACTTGTCCTGCGACAGGTAGAGCAGCCGCCACTTCACCGGCCCGCGAAGCGCGCGCCAGAGCCGGGCCAACAGCCTCTTCACCGACGTCCTCCGCCATCCGTTGCCCTTGACGGGGAAGCGTACCGGTGCCCTGGGCCTACTCCGGTTGCCGGGGAACGAAACGAATGAAGGGGATGTGTTGTCCGACAGCCCGGAAGTCGGCCTCCGAGCCGTCGACCGCGAACCCCATCAGGCGGGGAAGCAGGAGTTTGGCCGCCACCCGGTGCTGGGACGCATAGCGCGCGAAGATGTCCGCTCCCTTCTCCGCGGGGATCGGCACGGCCGTCACCCGCAAGGTGCGCCTTCCCACCTGGATGGCGACGTCGGGGGTGGCGAGCAGGTTGCGGTACCACGCCGCCTTCGGCCCCCACCCTGACGCGACCACATAGCCGTAGTCGTGGGCGTCATGGGCGATGACCTCAAGGACGACCTGTCGTCGCTTTCCGGTGACGCGGCCGACGTGGTGCAGCACCATGATGCGCTGCCCGAAAATCCAGCCGAGGCCCATGCGATAGAGGTGCAGCGGCAGCCGGAACAGCAGCCGGCTCAGCCCCTCCGGTGGCCGTGCATTCTTGACGATCTCCACGGGATGCTCCTTCCTCTGGTGAGCTGAGCCGCTGCTCGGCTCACTTCCTTCGGGCGGCCCTAATCGACGAGCCGGTGCAGGACACCTGCCAGGAGCCCGGCGTCCTGCCCGGCGCCCAGGCCGCGGTGCAGGAGGAGGCCGTCGAGGGTGGCGGTCAGGACCGCGGCCGTCTCATGCGGCGCACGCACGCCGTGCTCGCCCAGCCAGCTGCCGAACCGCCGCAGGAACTCGTCGACGACGCCTGCGATCTGCTCGCGAAGCCGATCGTCGCGGGAGGCCGCCAAATAGGCCTCCGTGGCCAGCAGCGAGGTCGGGTCGGTCCCGGAGAAGCGCCCCAATGACGTCAGCATCGCGTCGATCCCGTTCCTGGGGCCGTCCGCGTTCTCCAGTGCGGTGGCCGCCTCGGCCAGCAGGTGACGCATCGCGCCGACGGCCGCCTCGTTCAGCAGCTCCGGCAGGGACGGGAAGTGGTAGTGGACCACGCTCGGCGTCACCCCGGCCCGCTCGGCCAGCGTCCGGGTGCTCACCGCCGTCCAGCCGCGCTCGGGTATGAGCTCGGTCGCGGCGTTGAGCAGCCGCTGACGGACTTCACGCCCGCGTGCCGCCGCCTGAGAGATCAACTCGCCTCCTCTGCCGGACGAACGTCCTGAACAACTGTCCTGTACGAACGCCCTGATCGTACGACGCCAGATCCCACCTGGCAAATGGGTTGCGGGCGGTAGGCATGAACGTATTGCCGTATATACCCTATAAGGGTATACAAAGGGGAGTTGTCCGTCTGAGGGGTAGGCAAAGAGAGCGAGGCGTTCGAGATGTCTGCTGGGGCGAAGGTCGAGGGGTACGTCGCCGACGGGTACGACAAAGTACGCGAGGTCTTCCAGGAGCTGATGGACGACGGCCGCGAGACGGGGGCAGGCGTCTCCGTCTGGCGGGACGGCCGCGAAGTCGTCCGGCTGAGCGGAGGATGGGCCGACACCGGGCGACATCGCGCCTGGCGCTCCGACACCCTCGTCCAGCCATATTCCTTGTCGAAGTCGTTCGTGACGCTCGCCGCCCTCGTGGCGGTGCGCGACGGCGCGCTGGCGCTGGACGAGCCGATAGCGAAGCGCTGGCCCGCGTACGGCGTCAGGGGCAAGGAGCGCACCACGTTGCGCCAGGTGCTCACGCACCGGTCCGGGCAGCCGCGGTTCCCGTCAGAGGCCGCGGGTCTGGACCTGCTGGACGACGCCGGGTTGCGCGAAAGCCTGGCGATGGCGGCGCCGGAGTACGTTCCTGGAACGTCGCTCGGGGAGCACGCGCTGACCTACGGACACCTGGTGGACGCCATCCTGCGTGAGACGGCCGGCACCACGCTGGGCGAGGTGTACAACGAGGTCGTGCGGCCCGCGCTGGGCCTGGACGCCTGGTTCGGGGTGCCGGATCACGCGCTGGAGCGTGTCGCCGACCTGGAGTACGCCGACCCTGAATGGCCGCGTCGCCTGCATGCGGCCCCGTGGCTGCGGATCCCTGACGGCGTCCTGGACGTCGAGCGGGTGAACACCGCGCCCTGGCGGCAGTCGGTGTTCGGCGCGGTCAACCTGCACACGACCGCGACCGCCATGGCGGAGTTCTTCTCCCGGCTGACGGGAGCGGACGGCCCTGTTCGCGCGCTGCTCGGGCCGCGACTGCACGCCGACCTCCTCGCCTCCCAGGTCACGGACTTCGACGAGGTCTTCGGCACTCGGATCACCTGGACGCTCGGTTTCGTCCGAGACCGCGGCAAGATCGCGAAGGGCGGGATCGGCGGTTCGGCCGCCTGGTGGTCGCTCAAGCACAACCACGGCTGCGCCTACCTGACGCGACGGCTGGACGATCATTCCAGGGCCGCCGCGATCGCCGCCGCGCTGGGCGACGACCTGACCGTGGTGGGCGAGGACTGAGCCGTCCTGCGGAGCGGAGGCGCGAATTCGCGAAGAGACCTCCCGCTTCACGGAATACCATAGGGGGGTATAGTGTTTTCCCAGCGACACCACCGAGGGGAGGCCGGAGATGGCCGGATACAGCGGTAACAAGCACGAGCACGCGCTGCGGCTGCGCCGCGTCGAGGGGCAGATCCGTGGCCTGCAGCGCATGGTCGAAGACGACAAATACTGCATCGACATCCTGACCCAGGTGTCGGCGGCGACCAGCGCGCTGAAGTCGTTCTCCCTGTCGCTGCTCGAAGAGCACCTGGCCCACTGCGTCGCCGAGGCCACGAAGAACGGTGGCCCGGAGGCCGACGCCAAGGTCAAGGAGGCGGCAGATGCCGTTGCCCGACTTGTCCGTTCTTGACCGGATTGAAGGAGAGATCGCTATGAGCACCGCCACTTACACCGTCAAGGGGATGACCTGCGGACACTGCGTCAGCTCGGTCAAGGAAGAGGTCAGCGAGGTTGCCGGCGTCGCCGCTGTCGAGGTGGATCTGACGTCCGGGCTGCTGACGGTCGAGAGCGACGGTCCTGTCGACCCGGCGAAGATCGTCGCCGCCGTCGAGGAGGCCGGATACGACGTGGCGGATCCGTCATGAACACGCCTGCCAAGATCGGGGCCTACGTCCTGGGACTCGCCGTCGTCTTCGGCGGCGCCCTGGGCGCGGGCAAGGTTGTCGGACCGGTCGCGACGAGCGCGGCCGGCGCGACGCCCGCCCCGGAGGACCACGGCGCCATGGCGGCGCCCACCGCGAGCGCGGGGCATGACGAGCACACCACGCAGCAGGCGGCAGAAGATACCCCCGGGGGGCTCCAAGTGTCCGAGAACGGCTACACCCTCACCCCGCTCACCTCCACGCTCAAGCCCGGCGAGCCCGCCGACTTCCGGTTCACCGTGACGGGCCCCGACGGCCGGCCGATCACCGGCTACGAGGTCCAGCACGACAAGAAGATGCACTTCATCGTCGTGTCCCGTGACCTGACGACCTTCCAGCACGTGCATCCTGAAATGGCCGCCGACGGCACCTGGTCGGTCGGGCTCACCTTTCCCAAGGCGGGCGCCTACCGCGCCTTCGCCGACTTCGCCCCCACCGGCGGCGACGCCCTGACCCTGGGGACCGACCTGTCCGTGGCGGGCGGCTACGAGCCCAGGGCGCTGCCGCCGGTCACCCGCACCTCCACCGTGGACGGCTACACCGTCACCCTTGACGGAGACCTGAAGCCCGGGCAGGCGAGCAAGCTCACCCTGAAGGTCAGCAAGGACGGCGAACCGGTCACCGACCTGCAGCCCTACCTCGGCGCCTACGGCCACCTGGTCGCCCTGCGCGCCAACGACCTGGCCTACCTGCACGTGCATCCCGACGGCGAGCCCGGTGACGGCAGGACCGACGCGGGGCCGGACATCGTCTTCTACGCTGAGGTGCCGAGCGACGGCGACTACCGTCTGTTCCTGGACTTCCGGCACGGCGGCGAGGTCCGTACGGCCGACTTCACGCTCGGCGGCGGCCGGCGGGCGGCGACGCCCCGGCAGACTCCGGCCGCCACGTCAGGCGAGCACGACGACGATCATGGCCACTGAACGCGAGAGAGGAGAACGGTGATGTCCACGATCACCGATGACCGGCAGCAGGCGGTCGAGCTCTCGATCGGCGGCATGACCTGTGCCTCCTGCGCCAACCGGATCGAGCGCAAGCTCAACAAGCTCGACGGCGTGACCGCGACGGTCAACTACGCCACCGAGAAGGCGAACGTCACGTTCCCGAAGGACGTCGACCCCCAGCGACTCGTCGCCGAGGTGGAGAAGGCCGGCTACACCGCTGGGCTGCCCGCGCCGCCCCAGGCGGAGACGGCCGGGCAGGAGTCGCAGGACGAGCTCAGGCCGCTGCGCAACCGCCTGATCACGGCCGTGGTGCTGGCCGTGCCGGTGATCGCGATGGCCATGGTCCCGCCGCTGCAGTTCACGAACTGGCAGTGGTTGTCGCTGACGCTGGCGGCGCCGGTGGTGGTCTACGCGGGGTGGCCGTTTCACAAGGCCGCGTGGACCAACCTGCGTCACGGCGCGGCCACCATGGACACGCTGATCTCGATCGGCACGCTGGCCGCGCTGGGCTGGTCGTTGTGGGCGCTGTTCTTCGGCACGGCGGGCATGTCCGGCATGACCCATCCGTTCGAGTTCACGATCGAGCGCACCGACGGTTCCGGCAACATCTATCTTGAGGCCGCGGCAGGGGTAACCGCGTTCATCCTGGCCGGGCGCTACTTCGAGTCCCGCTCGAAGCGGCGGGCGGGCGCCGCGCTGCGGGCCCTGCTCGACCTGGGCGCCAAGGACGTCGCGGTGTTGCGCGACGGCGTGGAGACCCGCATCCCGGCCGATCAGCTGCAGACCGGCGACACGTTCGTCGTCCGGCCCGGCGAGAAGATCGCCACCGACGGCCTGGTCGTGGAGGGCGCCTCGGCGGTCGACGCCTCCATGCTGACCGGCGAGTCCGTGCCCGTCGACGTGCGCCCGGGCGACGCCGTCACCGGCGCCACCGTGAACGCGGGCGGGAGGCTCGTCGTCCGCGCCACCCGGGTGGGCGGCGACACGCGGCTGGCTCAGATGGCCAAGCTGGTGGAGGAGGCGCAGACCGGCAAGGCGCAGGTGCAGCGGCTGGCCGACCGCATCTCCGGCGTCTTCGTGCCGATCGTGATCGCCCTGGCGGTCGGGACGCTCGGGTTCTGGCTGGGCACGGGCGACGGCGTGGGGGCGGCCTTCACCGCGGCGGTGGCGGTGCTGATCATCGCCTGCCCGTGCGCGCTCGGCCTGGCCACGCCGACGGCCCTGCTGGTCGGCACCGGCAGGGGCGCCCAGCTCGGCATCCTGATCAAGGGCCCCGAGGTGCTGGAGTCCACGCGCAGGATCGACACCGTCGTGCTGGACAAGACGGGCACGGTCACCGAGGGCAAGATGACCCTCAGCGAGGTGCACGTCGCGGAAGGGGAGAGCGAGGCCGAGGTGCTGCGCCTGGCCGGGGCGCTGGAGCACGCCTCCGAGCACCCCATCGCGCAGGCCGTCGCCGCGGGCGCCGCCGACCGCTTCGGCGAGCTGCCCGCACCCGAGGACTTCGCGAACGTCGAAGGGCTCGGCGTGCAGGGCGTCGTCGACGGGCACGCGGTCCTGGTCGGCCGGCCCAGGCTGCTGGCGGAGTGGTCGCAGCACCTCCCTCCGGACCTGGAGCGGCGGCTGCACTCCGCGCAGGCCGCCGGCCGCACGGCCGTCGCGGTCGGCTGGGACGGCAAGGCCAGGGCGGTGCTCGTCGTGGCCGACGCGGTCAAGCCGACCAGCAAGGAGGCCGTCCAGCAACTCGCCGCGCTGGGGCTCGCCCCGGTGCTGCTGACCGGCGACAACGAGGCGGCGGCCAGGACGGTCGCGACCGAGGTGGGCATCGACGAGGTGATCGCCGAAGTGCTGCCCGCCGACAAGGTCGACGTGGTCAAGCGGCTGCAGGCTGAGGGCAGGGTCGTGGCCATGGTGGGCGACGGCGTCAACGACGCCGCCGCGCTGGCCCAGGCCGATCTGGGGCTGGCGATGGGCACGGGCACCGACGCCGCCATCGAGGCCTCCGACCTCACCCTGGTCAGAGGCGACCTGCGGGTCGCGGCGGAGGCCATCAGGTTGTCCCGCAAGACGCTGAAGACGATCAAGGGTAACCTGTTCTGGGCCTTCGCCTACAACGTTGCCGCCCTCCCGCTGGCCGCGCTGGGCCTGCTCAACCCCATGATCGCCGGAGCCGCGATGGCCTTCTCCAGCGTGTTCGTGGTGAGCAACAGCCTGCGGCTGCGCCGCTTCCGATAGCACGGCGGGGCGGCTCCGAGCGCACCGGCTCGGGGCCGCCCTTCGGCGTGGAGCACGCGCCACACGATGATGCGGGGCACCGGTTACCGACCCGGTCGGGACGGGGAGGCGCCGGTCGACACTCTGATGATGAGCTCCGGCTGGAAGACGATCTCTTGATGCCAGTGGCCCGCGTCGCCCCGGGAGTCGGTGAGCAGCAGCTCCGCGGCGGCGTGGCCGAGCTGGTGCTTCGGCTGGCGGATCGAGGTCAGCGACGGTGACAGCGCGGCCGCGAACTCCACGTCGTCATAGCCCATGACCGCCATGTCGTGCGGGACACCGATGCCTCGCTGTTCCAGCCCGCGCAGCGCGCCCAGCGCCACCGTGTCGTTGACGCAGAACAGCGCCGTCGGCCCGGCACGCAGGGGCAGCCGCTCCAGCGCGGCCTCGCCCTCGCGCGGGGTGAGCGCGGGCAGGGTGACCTCGGTGACCACTTCGCCGGGGTCGAGCCCGGCGGCGCGCACCGCGTTGTCCAGCCCTTTGCGCCGGTCGGCGCACTGGCGCACGATCGACGGCCCGTTGAGGAACCCGATGCGCCGGTGGCCGAGCGACAGCAGATGGGCGCCGGCCAGCTCGCCGCCCCTGACGTTGTCGACCGCGACCGCGCAGAGCTGGGAGTCGGCGCCCGGCCGGTCGAGCAGCACCATGCCGATGCCGCGCCGGCGCAGCTCCACCAGGTGGGAGATGTCGTCGCCAGCGGGCGTGATGAGGATGCCGGGCACCCGGTGCTGCTCCAGGATCTGCAGGTAATAGGCCTCCTTCTCGACCGAGTCGCTGGAGCTGCAGAGCACGAGCAGCAGCTCCTCCTGCGACAGCCTGGTCTCGATGCCGGGCAGCACCTCGGTGAAGAACGGGTTGCCGATGTCGCGCACCATGACGCCCACGGACCGGCTCGCGCCGCCGCGCAACTGCCGGGCGGGAGCGTTGGGCACGAACCCCAGCGCCTTGATGGAGGCGCGCACCCGGCGCAGCGTCGGCTTGGCGACCAGCTCAGGCCGGTTGAGCACGTTGGAGACCGTTCCCACGGACACGCCGGCGTGGGCGGCGACGTCGACCATGCTGAGCCGGCGGCGCTCGGCCGGCTTGTGGATGTCGGTCACCGGCGGACAGCCCTTCTGGTCACCTGGCAGGAACACCCAGTGTAGCCATTGAAATGTTTCATCCGTGTGGCGTGGACATCTCAGGTTTCCACGCAGGCATTGACGCGAGTACCTCCATCTGCTTACGGTTCGCGAGGATTGAAATGTTTCAAATAGTTGGGAGCCCTCGCATGCAGCTGGCCGTGACCGATCCGCAGGTCGAAGGACTGGCCGAGCCCTTGGGCCTGGACGTGAGCGCTCCGCTGTTCTCGTGGCAGATCACCGGGGCCGGGCGCGGGCGCGCGCAGAGCGCGTACCGGGTGATCGTGGCGCGTGAGGGCGATCCGGCCGGCGAGGGTGCCGAGCTCGTCTGGGACAGCGACGCCGTGACCTCGGCCGCCACGTACGACATCCCGTACGGTGGGGTGGAGCTGCGGCCGCGGACCCGCTACGGGTGGCGCGTCAAGGTGGCCGGCGAGAGCGGCACGTGGTCGGAGTGGAGCCCCGCGCGCTGGTTCGAGACCGGGCTCGGCGACACCGCCGGCTGGACGGCGGGCTGGATCGGCACGCCCGTGGCGCCCGGCTCGGAGCGGTTGCCGTCGCTGGAGAACGTGCCGCGCATGTGGGTCGCCGGCCGGCTCGGGCCGTCCCCTTCGCCGGTCGGGGCGTTCCGTACGCGGTTCGACGTGCCGGGCGGGGCGCGGCCGCTGTCGGCGTGGCTGGTGATAGGCGGGAGCTCCGAGGTGGAGGCGTACGTCAACGGCGTGCCGGTCGCGGGCGAGACGCGGGACGGCGCGTTCGTGGCCGACGCGGGCGACCTGGTGGCCTCGGGCGAGAACGTGCTGGCGATCAGGGCTGGCGGGTCCGGGCTGTGCGTACGGCTGGAGGTCGCGGTCGAGGGGCGGCCGGCGCTGGCACAACTCGTGCCGGTGGGCGCGGCGGGCGGGGTGACCGTCACGTCCGGCGGCCGCTGGCGGGCCGGCGATCTACCGGGCGACGGGTTCGAACAGCCCGGCTTCGACGACTCGGCGTGGTCGCTGGCCGAGGAGGTGGGCCTGCACGGCGACCCGCCCCACGGCCGCGAGCCGATCGCCGACCGGCCCAGCCCCTACCTGCGGCGCGAGTTCGACGTGCCGTTGCCGGTGCGCAGGGCCAGGCTCTACGCCACCGCGCTCGGCGTCCACGAGGTGCACGTGAACGGCAGCCGGGTGGGGGCCGACCACCTGGCGCCCGGCTGGACCGACTACCGCCACCGGATCACGTACCACACCTACGACGTCACAGAGCTGGTGTCGGAGGGGCGCAACGCGATCGGCGCGATTCTCGCCGACGGCTGGTACGCGGGCCACATCAGCTGGTTCGGCCCCTTCCAGTACGGCCGCAGGCCGGCCTTCCGCGCCGAGCTGGAGATCCTGCACGACGACGGCAGCGTGACCCGGCTGCGCACGGACCCCGGGTGGCGGGCGGGGACGGGCGCGATCCGCTACGCCGACCTGCAGAACGGTGAGCGGCAGGACCTCGCCGCGGAGCCGCTCGGCTGGACGGCGGCCGGGTTCGACGACTCCGGCTGGCCGCCCGCGGTGCCCGTGAGCCCGCCAGCCGGCCGGTTGACCGCCGCCGTCGCGCCGCCGATCCGGGTGCACGAGGAGCTGGAGCCGGTCGCGGTGTGGGAACGGAGCCCCGGCGTGTGGATCGCCGACTTCGGGCAGAACCTGGTCGGCTGGGTCCGGCTCACCGGGTGTGCCGGCCGGGACCGCCCGGTGGTGTTGCGCCACGCCGAGGTCCTCGACCACGAGGGCGGGCCGCACCTGGCCAACCTGCGTTCGGCCCGCGCGACGGACGAGTTCCTGCCGGGCGGCGACGGGCCTGAGACGTTCGAGCCGCGCTTCACCTTCCACGGCTTCCGCTACGTCGAGGTGTCGGGGTTGCGCGCGGCCCCGGAGCGGATCACGGCCAGGGTGGCCCATGCCGCGATGGAGCCGGCCGGCGAGTTCACCTGCTCCGACGAGCGGATCGACCGGCTGCAGCGCAACATCGTGTGGGGGCAGCGGGGCAACTTCCTGGCCGTCCCCACCGACTGCCCGCAGCGTGACGAGCGGCTCGGCTGGACGGGCGACATCTGGGCGTTCGCGCCCACGGCGCTGTTCAACTTCGACGTCGCCCGGTTCCTGCGCAGCTGGCTGGACGACGTGGTGGCCGCGCAGGGCGACGACGGCGCCGTCACGCACGTGGTGCCCGACGTGCTGTCCGGCCGCGGGCCGTCGCCCAAGGAGGCGGGCTCGCCCGGCTGGGGTGACGCGCTGGTGATGGTGCCGTGGGCGCTGCACCGGCTGCGCGGCGACGCGGGTGTGGTGGCGGCCTGCTTCGAGCCGATGGTGCGCTGGCTGGCGTACCTGGACAAACGCTCCGACGGCGGGATCTTCCCGGAGGAGGGGTTCGGCGACTGGTTGTCGATCGGCGCCGAGACGCCCAAGCGGCTCGTCGGCACCGCGATCTTCGCGCTGTCCGCCCGGCAGCTCGCCGGGCTCGCCGCCGCGCTCGGCCGCGACGCGGACGAGCGGGCCTGCCTGGAGCTGTACGGCCGCGTCCGTCAGGCGTTCCGCGCGGCCTTCGCCGAGGGCCCCGGCGTGCTGGCGGAGGGCACGCAGACCGCCTACGTGCTGGCCGTCACGGCAGGGCTGTTCGAGGAGCACGAGCTCCCCAGGGCGGCCGCCCGGCTGGCCGGCGACATCGAGGCCCGCGGGGGCCACCTGTCGACGGGCTTCCTCGGCACGCCGTTCCTGCTGGACGCGCTCACGTTGACCGGCCGGCTGGACGTGGCCTACCGGCTGCTGACGCAGGACACCTTCCCGTCCTGGCTCTATCCGGTCGTCCACGGCGGGGCGACGACCATGTGGGAGCGCTGGGATTCGTGGAGCCACCACCGGGGACTGCAGGACCCGGGCATGAACTCCTTCAACCACTACGCGTACGGCGCCGTCGGCGACTGGATGTACCGGACGGTCGGCGGGCTCGCACCGGGGTCGCCCGGCTACGCCGACATCGTGGTGCGGCCGCGGCCCGGCGGCGGGATCACCTGGGCGACGACCGCGCATCGCACCCGGCACGGCCGGGTGGAGGTCGCCTGGCGGCTGGAGGGCGACCGTTTCGCGCTGGACGTCGTCGTGCCGCCCAACACCCGCGCCGAGGTGTACGTGCCCGCACCGCCCGAGCGGGTGACCGAGAGCGGCGTGCCGGCCGGCCAGGCGGAGTGCGTGACCTTCGACCGGCTGGACGGCGGGGGAGCGGTCTACCGGGTCGGCTCGGGCTCGTACGCGTTCAGGGCGCAGGACACGGCAAGCTGAGAGGCAGTTCGATCGTGACCAGCACAAAGGTGCGCCGGCGGCCCCCGTGGGGCGTCTACCTCGTCCTCCTCCCCACGTTCGCCCTGCTCGCGGCGTTCGCGTACTACCCGGCGCTGAACGGCATGGTCCACTCGCTCTTCGAGTGGCGGCCGGGCTTCGAGTCGCCCTTCGTCGGCTTCGAGAACTATCTGACGATGCTCGGCGACGGCCTGTGGTGGGCCTCGTTCCGCAACATCGGGATCATCTTCGTCTGGGCGGTCACGCTCATGTGGGTGTTCCCGCTGCTGGCGGCCGAGCTGGTGATGTCGCTGTCGAGCGAGCGGCTGCGCTTCGTGTTCCGCACGCTGCTCATCCTGCCGCTGGCCTTCCCCGCGGTGGTCAACGTGCTGCTCTGGCAGTTCATGTACGACCCGCGCGACGGCGTCATCAACAGCCTGCTGCGCGCGATGGGGCTGGACGGGCTGGCGGGCAACTGGATCGGCGACCCCGACACCGCGCTCGTCGCGCTGATGACGATCGGCTTCCCGTGGGTGGCGAGCCTGCCGTTCCTCGTCTTCCTGTCGGCGTTGCAGAACGTGCCGGCGGAGATCTACCAGGCCGCCGAGGTCGACGGCGCGGGCCGGCTGCGCCGCTTCTGGAGCATCGACCTGCCGATGATGTTCCGCGACGTCAAGCTGCTGTTCGTGCTGGCGGTGATCTCGGTGCTGCAGTACGGCATGCAGGCGCACATCATGACCGGGGGCGGTCCCGACAACGCCACGCAGGTGCCGGTGCTGCGCATGCTCGACGCGGCCTTCGTGGACACGAGCTGGGGTTACGCGGCGGCGCTCGGCACCGTGCTGTTCGTGCTGACCCTGGCGGTGAGCCTGGTCGCGCTGACGCTGGGCAGGAAGGCGGACGCATGAGCCGCACGCGCAGGACCGACCTGGTGGCGGGGGCCGTGCTGGCGGTGCTGGCGTTCGCCGGGCTGTTCCCCTACCTGTTCATGCTGGCGGCCTCGGTCAAGGACAACGAGCAGTTCTTCGCCGGCTACTGGTCGCCCGCCTGGCCGTTCCACCTGGGCAACTACGCGGTGGCCTGGGAGCAGGTCAGCCCTTACCTGTTGACCTCGTTCGTGGTGGCGGGGCTGGCCATCGCCGGCACGCTGGTGCTGGCCCCGGCCGCGGCGTTCGTCTTCGCCCGCTTCCGCTTCCCCGGTCGCGGCGCGTTGTTCGGGCTGATCGCGGCGCTGCTCATGGTGCCCTCGATCACCAGCCTGGTCCCGCTCTTCGTGCTGATGCGGGACCTGGGCATCCTGGACAGCCGGCTGGTGCTGATCGTCCCGCACGTCACCGCGAACACGGTGTTCGGGATCGTCGTCATGCGCACCTACATGGCGCAGATCCCTGAGGAGATCTTCGAGGCGGCCCGGGTCGATGGCGCGGGCGGGACCCGGTTGTTCCTGGCCTTCATGGTGCCGTTGTCCCGGCCCGTCATCGGCACCGTGGCGCTGATGACGGTGCTGGGGGTGTGGAACGACTATTTCTGGCCGCTGCTCACGGTGCAGACCGATGCGTACCGGACGATCCCCGCCGGTCTGGCGTTCTTCGCCAACCAGAACGCGCAGCAGTGGGGCCCGCTGTTCGCGGGCTACGTTCTGGCCAGCCTTCCGCTGGTGGTGTTGTTCACCTTCCTGTCCAAGTGGTTCCTGGCCGGCATCCAGGGCGGCATCGTCTCCGGCAGGTGAGGGTCGCCGTTCGTTGAAACGTATCAACCAAGAAAGGAACCGGCTCCCCATGAGAACACCCCCCAAGAGCGGGCTGGCGGCCTCGGCCCTGCTGCTCGCGCTGACCGGCTGCGGCCTGCTGGGCACCGGCGACACGTCGGCGACCGGCGCCGACGGCAAGGTCACGATCACCCTGGCAGGCCCCAACCAGTGGAACGCCAGCGGCAGCAGCTTCGGCCCGGCCTGGGAGGCGCTCGTCGACTCCTTCGAGAAGCGAGAGCCCGGCATCGAGGTCAAGACCCAGGTGCTGCCCCTCGACGGCTTCTCCCAGACGATCACCACCCAGCTCGCCGCCGGCACCGCGCCCGAGCTGGTCTTCAACCAGCCCCCGCACAAGGCGCACGAGGTGCACGCGCTCGACGCCGAGCTGCAGAAGCCCAACCCGTACGTGCCGGGCAACCAGCGCTGGATCGACGTGTTCAAGAAGGAGTACTACGGACCCGGCGTCTCCAAGGCGCTCAGCAAGGAGAGCGGCAAGCTGGAGTACATCCCGTTCAACCTGGTCGCGATCGGCCTGTTCTACAACAAGGACGCCTTCGCCAAGGCGGGCATCGAGCAGCCGCCGGCCACCTGGGAGGACTTCAGGTCCGCCTGCGCGAAGCTGAAGGACGCCGGCTTCGACCCGGTCGCGCTCGACAAGGGCGGTCTGGCCGCGGGCTGGACCTGGGAGGCGGTCAGCACCCAGCTCATCGACAAGTACTACGACGAGTGGAACCAGTTCGACGCCACCGGCAGGCCCGGCAGGGCGCCGACCGTGACCGAGAAGTCGATGAGCAAGGTGATCAAGGAGGGCACGCTCACCACCAGGACGCCCGAGGTGGCCGAGTCGCTCAAGATCTACAAGGAGTTCTTCGACTGCGGCACCCCCAACTGGACGGGCGTGGCCGACGGCGGCGCGACGGTCGGCTACCGCGACTTCGTCTCCGGCAAGGCCGCCATGTCGTGGGGCACCGACTTCGCCGTCGAGGCGCTGAAGGCGGACGCGAAGTTCCCGCTCGGCACGATGCCGTTCCCGACGATCACCAAGGCCACCACGTCGTTGTCGACGGACGCCCCTGCCCGTTACGGCGCGTCGATCGGCGGCACCAGCTACATGATCCCGTCGACGGTCAAGGACGGGAAGTACGCGGCGGCGATCAAGTTCCTGCAGTACATGAGCTCGCCGGCGATCAAGCCGTGGCTGGACGCGACCGGCGGGCTGCCCGCCGTCGAGGGCGTCGAGCCCTCGGCCGAGACCGCGGGGCTCATGGAGGGCGAGTGGGGCAGGCCGTTCCGGGTGACGGCGCTGCCCGGCGGCCCCGAGGGCACCTCGTTCCGCGATGTGTTCGACGGCTACCTGCTGGACGAGCGCTCGCTGGAGGAGGAGCTGGCCGACCTGGCGAAGTGGTGGGATCGCGGCATCGAGGCCGGCATCAGGAAGAACGCCTGGGGCGACGAGGACTGGGCCAAGTAGGAGGTAGTTGACCATGAGGTTATTGATCGCCCTGGCGCTGGCCGTACCGGCGATGTTGGTGAGCCTGCCCGCGCACGCGGCGGCATCAGACGAGATGACCGGCGGGGTGACCGGTGTGGAGGTCGGCGAGAGCACGGTGACGGTCACCGGCGCCGCGTCCGGCCCGGCCGAGCTGTACGCGCTGGACACGTGGCAGGACACGCACACCGGGGAGACGCCTGTCGCGACCGTCGAGGCGGGCGAGTTCCGTGTCGAGGTGCCGCGCATGGACGGGGACCAGGACCGGCTCTACGACAAGTTCGTCGCGGTGGGCACGGCGGGGCCGCTGGGCGAGGTGCACTACGCCGACCGGCTGAGCTTCGCGTCCACCAGCCAAGCGCCATACCCCGAAATGTCGGGCAAAAAAGGTCTGCAAGTGCAGATGTCCGACGACGCCGAGGAGATCGGCGTCCAGCACGCCGGCATCAACCTCGCCCTCGACTCGGTCATGATGGCCGGGCCCGGCGATCCCGGCAACACCATCGAGTTCGTCTCCCAGGGAAAGACCTACTACTTCGACCGCGGCGCCGTCGCCGGGCTGGACGCCCAGGTCAAGCCGCTGTCGGACAACGGGATGCTGGTCAACCTGATCGTCCTCGTCTACAACAGCACCGCTCCCAACTCCGCCGCCCGCACCCTCATCCACCCAGAGGCCGAGCTGGGCAAGGGCACGGTCTACGCGTTCAACACCAAGACGGCCGAGGGCGAGGCGCACTTCACGGCCGCGATGGAGTTCTTCGCCCAGCGCTACAGCCGGGCCGACGGCCGGTACGGCCGGGCATGGGGCTGGATCGTCGGCAACGAGATCGACGCCCAGCAGTTCTGGTACAACATGGGCCCGCAGGAGCGGGACGTCTTCCTGGAGCAGTACACCCGGGCGATGCGGCTGACCTGGCAGGCCGTGCGCAAGGCCGACGCCGCCGCGCGCGTCTACACCTCGCTGACGCACTTCTGGACCGGCGCGGCCAACGACGATCCGAAATACACCTACAAGGGCCGCGACGTGGTCGACGGGCTCAACGCGCTCACCAAACGCCAGGGCGACTTCGACTGGGACATCGCCTACCACCCGTACCCGGAGAACCTGTTCAACCCCGCGTTCTGGAACGACAAGACCGCCACGGACGGCTTCGACACGATGCGGATCACGTTCAAGAACATCGAGCTGCTGCCGCGCTACCTCGCCCAGGACCACCTGACGTACGGCGGTGAGCGGCGGCGGGTGATCCTCTCCGAGCAGGGGCTGAACTCCCAGGACTACTCCGACGAGGAGCTCAGGCTCCAGGCCGCGGCCTACGCGTACGCCTACTACAAGGTGGCCTTCGCCGACGGCATCGACTCCTTCATCCTGCACCGGCACGTCGACCACAAGCAGGAGGGCGGGCTCCGGCTCGGCCTGTGGACGTGGGACGAGGAGCACGCGGCCGCGTCCAACGCCGGCGAGCGCAAGCCGGTGCACGAGGTGTTCGCCGGGATCGACACCGAACGGTCGCTGGAGGTGACCGAGTTCGCGAAGGAGATCATCGGGATCTCCGACTGGAAGGACGTCATCCCCGGCTTCGACCCGGCCAAGCTCGCCGTCAGGAAGCCGCCCGCCACGGTCGGGGTGCAGCTCGACGCCAAGCCAGTGGCCGAGCGGGTGATCTCCGGCTTCGAGACGGACACCGGCGGCTGGCGGCCCTCGGACAACGCCGCCGCCGTGGAGCGGGTGGCCGCCGGCGACGGGCACGCGCTGCGCGTCCGCTTCGACCGCGACCTGCCCGGCTGGTCGCAGTACGCCAAGTCGTACAAGGGCGCCGACGTGCTGTTCGGCGAGCCGCTCGACGCCACGCGCACGTCGCGTCTCTCGGTCTCGATCAGGGTGCCGGAGAACGCCGACGACGGCTTCAAGCCGGGCAACGTCTTCTCCGCCAAGATCCGCGTGTACGGGCGTGACGGCGCGGTGGCGGAGGGCGTGGGCACGATCGACCCCGCGCTCGGCTGGAACCGGCTCACGCTCGACCTGTCCCGCTGGGCCCCGCGCGAGGCGATCTCCAGGGTCAAGGTGTGGGTGCGCGGCTCGGTCGGCTCCGACTGGGCGGGCTCGTACGAGATCGACCGGCTCAGCCTGGCCGCCGCCGCGCTGCCTCGCCCGGACCGGCGCAACATCGACGTGACGGCCGCCACCGGCGAGCGCGGCCAGGTCGGCTCCACGGTCACCTTCACCGTGACGAACCGGGACGTGCTGCCTATGGCGGGCAAGGTCCGGCTCACCTCCTGCGACGGCGTGACCGTCGACCCGGACGCGATGGGCGTGACCGGCCTGCGCACCGGCGCGAGCCGCACGTTCGAGACGAAGCTGACCGCGTACGAGCCGGCGGACCGGGAGTATCCGGTCGTGTGCGCGTCCTACTCGGGCCAGGAGCACCGGGTGACGTTCCGGTTGCCGCCGGGGGCCGGGTCCGTGCCGCCCGCCCCTGACGCCTTCGCCAACCTGGAGCTCGACGACACCTTCGACAACGCCGGCGACTACCAGGTGCACCGGGCGGAGCCGGAGAACAAGGAGCTGCCGCAAGTGACGTACGCGGACGGCGCGCTGTCGGCCGCCCACCCGTCGGAGGACTGGTTCGGGCTGATGTCGTCGAGCGTGTCCCCGCGTAACCCGGCCTTCAGCACGGCGATCACCATCAGGAAGTTCCAGGGCGACTCCACCGACATGGACACCGTCTACACGGGCCTGGTCAAGGACGGCAGGACGGACGTGGTGGCGTTCTACGTGAACACCCAGAAGTCGGTCGGCTTCGAGGTGCGCGGACCCCAGGTGCCGGGAGGGCTCGCGGTCTTCGGCGTCAAGCAGGGCGTGAGCATCCCCGACGGCGGCCGGTTCGCGCTGTCGCTGGTGGGCGACCGCGCCGCCATCTACGCCGACACCGGGTCAGGCTGGGACCTCGTCACCGCCGCCACGCTGGAGCACCTGCCCGCCCTGTCGGACCCGGAGGTGCGGGCAGGATACCGGTACGGATTCGGCGTGCGCGGCGACGCGGGGGCCGGCCCGCTGCGACTCGACGCGGTGGAAGGACGCAGCATCTCGTGACATCCGCGGCCTCGGGGCCGGTCTACGTCCGCTCTTCGGCGGGCAGCGTGGCTGTGACGGCCACGCCGCCCACTCCGGCGGCGGCACGCCACCGCGAGCTGCGAGAGCCAGACCACCGGCCGCCCCGGGGCCTGCGCGAGCACGTCGCGCAGGCCGTACACCAGGGCGACGAGCACGAGGGGCACGGCGCCACCGGCGGCGGCGTACAGGGCGCCGAGCGAGAGGCCGTACCGGATCGGCAGCGCGGGAACGAAGAACACCACCAGGAACCAGCCGAAGGAGCGGCCGACCGCGTGGACGCGCCGCCCCGGCGGGAGTCAGGGGAACGAGCGGGCCCCGTAGCGGACGGCGATCAGCACGACCGCCCCGGGGATCACCTGGGCGCCCAGGTGCCCGAGGTTGTAGAGCAGCGCGGTGTCGTACACGACGAGGACGAGCGCTCCGAGCACAGCTGCAGCCAGCAACCCGGGCAGCGGGAAGCTCGCCGCCAGTGCCTGCGTCGCGGGGCCGCTCGCGAGCGAGAACCACCCGTCCGGCAGGTGGCGGGCGATGAACGACACGTCGCCGCCCCGCACGCTCAGGACGTACACCGTGAACTCAGGCCCGTCACCCCGGCCAGCGCGGCCTCGGGGGAGCGCCACCAGGACGGACGGCTCCCGTGCCGTTCCCGCGTCACCGGCTTGCGCCGGGCGAGCGTCAGCGCGGTCACGACCGATCCGGCGATGAGGGCGTGCACGATCATGCGGATCATCGTCCCGCGAAACCGCCCGCCGCCCGGGGGCCGGGCGATCCCCGCGGCCCCCGCATTCAGGCAGGGGCTCGCGCCGTCGTGCTCACAACCAGTCGTGTTCGCGCGCGTAGCGCGCCGCTTCGTGCCGGGTCCTGGTCTGGGTCTTCTGCATCGCGTTGGAGAGGTAGTTGCGCACCGTGCCCTCTGCCAGGTGGAGCCGGGCGGCGATGTCGGCGACCGAGTAGCCCTCGCCGGTCACCCGCAGCACATCGCTCTCCCGGTCGGTGAGCGGGCAGTCGTCGACGACGGCGAGTGCGGAGACGTCCGGATCGATCCAGCGTCTGCCCTCGTGCAGCGTCGTGATGACCGAGGCGATGTGCGCCGGTTCCGCGGACTTGCTGACGAAGCCCTGCACCCCGAGCTTCAGCGCCTTGCGCAGCACGCCGGGCCTGGCATGGCGGGTCACCATGAGGATCACCTGGTCAGGACGCTCCTTGCGGATCTCCGCGACCGCGTCGAGCCCGTCCATGCCGGGCATCTCCAGGTCGATGACGAGCACATCGGGCCGGTGCCACAGCGTGGCCTGTACGGCCTGCTCGCCCCCTTCGGCTTCGGCGAGCACGGTGATCTCGCCTTCGAGGGGGAGCAGCGACGCCAGCGCCTTGCGGAGGAGGGCCTCGTCATCGGCGAGCACCACGGTGGTCATCGGTCGTCCTTTCGCACGGACGGGCTCACCATGTGTGGCTCCAGGGTCGAACAGCAGGGGTCCTTCGCCAGTATTCTGCCGGTTCCATCCGGCCCGCCAGTGACACCGCGTCATGTGATCGCGGAAGAAACGTCATGGTGCGGTCATGACGCGGTCCCACTGGCAGATGAGCGTGGCGACGGCTGAGATCAGGTGCATGGCCTCCACACCCGTCATCGACGTCGAACGTCTGAACCTCAAGTACGGCGACTTCCACGCCGTCAAGGATCTGTCCTTCCAGGTGCGGCCGGGGGAGTTCTACGCCCTGCTCGGCACGAACGGTGCGGGGAAGACCTCGACCCTGGAGGTCGTCGAAGGCCACCGTACGGCCACCTCGGGCACCGTGCGGGTCTTCGGGCAGAGCCCGCGCGACCGGCGGGCGGTGCGGCCCAGGATGGGCATCATGCTGCAGGAAAGCGGGTTCTCTCCCGACCTGACGGTGAGGGAGTCCGTACGGTTGTTCGGCAAGCTCTCCCAGCGCACCGACAGGGTTGAACGTGTGCTCGGCGTCGTCGACCTCACCCGCAAGGCCGGCACCAAGGTCTCGCAGCTCTCCGGCGGCGAGAAGCGGCGTCTGGACTTCGCCACCGCCGTCTACGGAACGCCTGAGCTGATCTTCCTCGACGAGCCCACCACCGGGTTGGACATCCAGTCCCGGGACGACCTGTGGGACGCCGTGGACAGGTTGCGCGACGACGGATCCACCATCGTCCTCACCACGCACTACCTGGAAGAGGCTCAGCAACGCGCCGACCGCATCGGGCTCATGCACCGGGGCACCTTCCACAGGGAAGGGACCGTCTCCGAGCTGACGCGGACCCTGCCCGCCACCATCCGCTTCTTCCTGCCCGCCCGCGCACCCGCGCTGCCGCTGCAGGCCACGCGCGAGAACGACGGGACGTTCCGCATCGAGACCTTCGGCCTGCAGAAGGACCTGTTCACCTTGCTCCGCTGGGCGCAGGACCACGCCGTGGAACTGGAGGGACTCGAAGCCGGACCGACCAGGCTCGACGACGTCTTCCGCGCCCTCGGCAGCGACTAGACCACTCCCCTCATCGAGAAAAGGACCTTCGCCATGCTCTCGATCGCTCTCAGCGAGCTGGTCCAGATCTTCCGGAACCGGCTGGTTCTGGTCACCAGTCTCGTCATGCCCGCGGCGGTCAGCTCGTTCTTCATCTACCGGCACGACGTCTTCGCGGCTCTGGGCAGCCTCGGATACATCGCGGCGGTGGTGATGTTCACCGTGGGGGCTTTCGGGCTCTACGCCACCACGGTGACCACTCTGGCATCCCGCCGCCAGAACCTCTTCCTCAAGCGCCTGCGCTCCACCGGGGCGGGCGACACCGGCATCCTCACCGGGCTGCTCCTCCCGATCACCGTCATCTCGCTGCTCCAGGTGGCCGTGATCATGACCGTGCTGGCCGTGGTCACGGGCGCGCCCGACAACGTTCTCCTGCTGGCGGCGGCCGTGCTCTCGATGGTGATCATGATGCTCGGCCTGGGACTCGCCACGGCGGGGCTGACGAACTCCGCCGAGCACGCCCAGGTGACCACGCTGCCCATCAGCATCGGCACCATCGTCGTGGCCAGCTGGGTGGGGATCACCGGCACCGAGGATCTCGCCCTGCTCAAGCGGCTGCTCCCCGGTGGCTCGGCCACCGAACTCGTGGTCAACGCCTGGAACGGCGGCGTTCCCCTCCCCACCTCCCTGCTTCTCCTGGCGCCCACGCTGAGCTGGGTCACCGTCGCCGTCGCGCTGGCGTCCCGGATCTTCCGCTGGGAGCCCCGACGATGACGATCTCGGCGTCACGACGGGATTCGGTGCCATTCCCGCAGGTCAGTGGTGCTCCCGGTGGAGCGGGTATACCCTTCCCCCATGACCCCGCACGACCTCGCCACCCTCGTGCACCTGAGGCGGGCTCGGGATCTGATCGACCGCGAATACACCCGCCCGCTCGACGTGCCGACGCTGGCCCGCCACGCGCTCATGTCGCCGGCGCACTTCGCACGGCAGTTCCGGGCGGCCTACGGTGAGACGCCGTACAACTACCTCATGACCCGCCGCATCGAACGCGCGATGGCGCTGCTGCGCGCGGGGGTCAGCGTGACCGACGCGTGCATGGCGGTCGGCTGCACCTCGCTCGGCTCGTTCAGCTCCCGGTTCACCCAGCTTCTGGGGGAGACACCGAGCGCCTACCGCGCCCGGGAGCACCGCGCGGTGACGGCGATGCCCCCGTGCGTGGCGAAGGTGCACACCCGGCCGACCAAAGACGCGCCGAGCAGGATCGAAGAAGCGGACCGCGAGGCGGTCACCTAGCGTTGTCCGCATGACCATCTCACTCCAGAACTGCCACATCACCGTCCACGACGTCGACGAAGCGCTCGCCTTCTACCGCGACGCGCTCGGCCTTGAAGTACGCAACGACGTCCCCTCCGGTGAGGGCCGCTGGGTCACCCTCGGCGGCCCCGGCCTGCCGGCCCCCGAATACGTGCTCTCCACACCGCATTCCGGCCGGTCGAAGGCCGACGGCGACGCCCTCCAGGACCTGCTCACCAAGGGCGTGCTGCCGATGGTCGTCTTCCGCGCCGACGATCTCGACGCGACCTTCGACAAGATCCGCGAATCCGGCGCCGAGGTGCTGCAGGAGCCCATCGACCAGCCTTGGGGCACGCGCGACTGCGCGTTCCGCGACCCTTCGGGCACCATGGTGCGCATCGCGCAGGCGCCGAAGGCGTGATCAGGGGATGCGCGGGACGTCCTTGACGAACACGATCCCGTCGTTCGCGGCCAGGTGGGCCGGGTTCAGCGGGAAGTAGCCGTACCAGGGGGACACGCGGGGAGCGGGCGGCGTGTCGCTGAGCGCGGCGGCCAGCCGGCGGGCGTCGACGACGTAGTGGTCGTGCGGGATCGTGTAGAGGAGCCCTTCGAGAGTGTCCGGGGGAGGAGTGTGCACTCCCTGGTGCCGGATCGTGCCGATGGCCGTGGCCAGGAAGGCGTACCCCTCGCCCAGGCGGGCGCTCACGAGCGCGCCGGCGCCCCACCATTCCGGCTGCAGGTCGCCCAGCCGCATCGTGCTCTTCTCCCGCTGGAGATGGGCGTTGTGGGCGTGGACCAGCGCCGGGCCCCGCTCGGCGACCGCGAGGAGGTTGGCGGCCATCATCGAGTCCCGCACGCCCAGCAGCCGCACCACGCGGCCCGGTGACGTGCCGGCCATCCAGAAGTGGTAACGCAGCAGGCCGGTGGCGGTGCGCCCGTACAGGCGCGCCCGGTCCCAGTCGTCGCGCGAGGACGCCGCGATCAGGTGCGGCGTCTCCGCGTCGAGCAACGCCACCAGGTCGTCGGCGAGCAGCCGCAGCTCCCTGGCCTCGGCCGACCGCCCTGCGGACCGGGACGGGTCCATGATCGCGGCGGGGTCGGTCCACCGGTCGTCGGCCCCGAGCAGGCGGTCGAGCGTTTCCGCGGAGCAGGGCAGCAGATCCGCCTCCACCCGGGCCGCGAGGTAGCCGTGGAGCGCGGTGAGGGCCTGCCGGGGGCTCGCGGCGCCGGTCATCTCCAGCGGGCCGTCGAAACCGGCGAAGCGCAGCCGCTCGGACGCGGGCCGGCCGTCGTTGTACGCGCGCATCCAGCGTACGAGCTCGCGGTTGGCCGCGGACGCGCCGAACCCGTGGCTGAACCCGCGCTCCATGACCTCGTCGAGGGTGCCCCTGCCCGAGGTGACGTAGTCGTCCACCACCAGGCCCCTCACGCAGTCGCTCTCGATCGCGATCGAGCGGTGGCCCTCCTGCTCGACGAACTGCCGGAAGAGGTCGTTCCGCTGGTGGAGCAGGATGTCCTCGCCGTGGGTGGGCTCACCCAGGGCGAGCAGCCGCGGGCGGGCCGGGAGCAGCCTCATGATGGCGGCGGCCTCGACGGCATGGGCGATGTCCTGGATGCCAGTAGCCATGCCGTCAACGGTATCGCTGAACCTCCTGTGGAGACTTTTCCACGAGAACGCCTGATCCTTGGGACCGAAGTCCCAAAAGGACGTTCATTCCGCAGGCGGATCCGCGTCACGCTGCTCGGCGGCACAACCTG
Organism: Nonomuraea diastatica; assembly: GCF_004349015.1. Taxonomy (NCBI): domain Bacteria; kingdom Bacillati; phylum Actinomycetota; class Actinomycetes; order Streptosporangiales; family Streptosporangiaceae; genus Nonomuraea; species Nonomuraea diastatica. Next base: position 65,516 of record NZ_SMKP01000006.1, on the reverse strand, counting down.
ACGCCGCGAGCACGCCGTGCCGGCCCGGCTACCTACCGGAAGCGTGCTGGGCAGCCCAGTCGCGGTAGCGGATCTCGCCGAGGGTCGCGCCGTCGAGGGGGACCAGTGAGCGCTCTTCCAGCTCGCTGCCGAAATAGCGCGCGTGCGGGTCGGTGACCACCTCGCGCGGATCGCCCCAGGCGGCCAGCGCCTGGCGGAAGAACTCGTCCATCCGGGACTGCTCGGGCCCGGCGACCTCGATCCTGCCGTTCAGGGGCGTCACCGTCGCGACCCTGCCGACCGCCGCCGCGACGTCGTCGCCCGCCATGGGCTGGAAGAGCACGGGAGCGATCCGTACCGTGTCGCCGTCCGTGGCCTCGTCGGCGATGCCGCGGACGAACTCGTAGAACTGGGTCGCGTGCACGAGGGAGAACGGGATGCCCGACTTCTCGATCAGCTGCTCCTGGGCGATCTTCGCCCGGAAATAGCCGTTTTCGGGCATCCGCTCCGTTCCCACGATCGACAGCGCGACGTGGTGACCGACGCCGGCCGCCACCTCGGCGGCGAGCAGGTTGCCGGTGGAGGTCTCGAAGAAGTTCAGCACGGCGGCGGGCTCGAACGACGGCGAGTTCGACACGTCGATCACCACCTGCGCGCCCTCCAGCACCTCGGCCAGCCCTTCGCCGGTGAGGGTGTTGACGCCGGTGTTCGGCGAGGCCGCCACGGCTTCGTGACCGTGCTCGCCCAGCTTCGTCACGAGCTTCGAGCCGATCAGGCCGGTTCCGCCGATGACAACGATCTTCATGGCGCAGTCCTTTCTGGTTCGCCGGGGCGTCTGTGCCGACCGGTCGCCAGCTAAGACAATGCGGACCCTCGGGCTTGTGACAGCCCCCGCGAAAAATCTTCCGTAGGCGGTGGCATCACGGTTCCCCCTTGAGCCGTTCGAAGACGAGCTGGGTGCGCTGGACGGCGCGCACGCCGTACACCTCGGAGATCAGGCCGGGGGTGAGTACCTGGCCGGGCGGGCCGCCGGCGAGGATGCGGCCGGCGCTCATGACGTACAGGCGGTCGCAGAACGCGGCGGCCTGGTTGAGGTCGTGCAGCACGGCCAGCGTGGCGACGCCCAGCTCACGCACCAGGTGCAGGATCTCCAGCTGGTGGCGGATGTCCAGGTGGGAGGTGGGTTCGTCGAGCAGGAACAGGCGGGTCTCCTGGACCAGGGCGCGGGCGATGAGCGCGCGCTGTTTCTCGCCGCCGGACAGGGTGGCGTAGACACGTTCCTCCGCGCCCGCGAGCCCGACACGGTCGAGGGCCCGCGCGCACCGCTCCTCGTCGGCGGCGGGGACACGTTCGTACGGCGTGCGCCCCATCAGCACGACCTCGCCGACGGTGAAGTCCAGCTCGGAGGGCGTCTCCTGGGCCACCACGGCGGTTCGCCGGGCGGACTCGGGCCAGGACAGGCCGTGCACGTCGTCGCCGTCCACGCTGATGAGCCCGGCCGAGGGACGCAGAGCCCGGTAGATCGTCCGCAGCAGGGTGGACTTGCCGCATCCGTTCGGACCGACGAGGGCGACGAACTCGCCGGCGTCGACCAGGAGGTCGGCCTCGTGCACGATCGGGCGGCTGTCGAGGCGTACGGAGACGCCGCGCAGGTCGAGCATCATGCGACGGTCACCGCCCGGTCGACCGAGCGCCGGCGCAGCAACCACAGGAAGAACGGCACCCCGAACAGCGCGGTGACGATGCTGAGCGCCAGCTCCTGCGGCGCGTTGACGGTCCGCGCGGCGACGTCCACGAGCTGCAGGAACGCCGCGCCGAGCAGCGCCGTGACCGGGAGCACCCTGCGGTGGTCGGCGCCGACGAGCAGGCGGGCCGCGTGCGGCACGATCAGCCCGACGAACGCGATCGCGCCGCTGGTGGCCACCAGGACGCCGACCAGCAGGGAGGTGAGGACGAAGAGCGTGATCCGCAGGCCGTGCACGTTCACGCCGAGGGAGACGGCCGTCTCCTCGCCGGCGGCGAGCGCGTTGAGCCGGCGGTGCTGCAGCAGCAGGTAGACCAGGCCCCCGACCAGGACGACGGCCGGCAGCGGCAGCATGTGCCAGCGGGCCCCGCCCAGGCTGCCCATGAGCCAGAACAGCACCTGCTGCGCCGCCCGTCCGCTCTGCGCCTGCTGCAGCACGAAGCTGTAGAGGGCCTGGAAGAGGTACGCCAGCGCGACCCCGGCCAGCACCAGCCGCGACGGGGTGAGCCGGCCCGAGCGCTGGGCCAGCGTGTACACCAGGCCCAGGGCGAGGAGCGAGCCTGCGAAGGCGGCGCCCGACAGCGTCAGCCCGCCCAGCGTGGAGGCGCCCAGAATGAGCACGAGCACCGCGCCGAAGGACGCGCCGGACGAGACGCCGAGCAGGAAGGGGTCGGCCAGCGGGTTGCGCACCAGCGCCTGCAGCACCGCTCCGACCACCGCCAGCCCCGCCCCGACCAGGAGCGCCAGCAGCGCGCGCGGCAGCCGGAACTCCCACACGATCTGCGCCTGCACCGGCGTCCACGTACGCGGGACGAGGCCGGGCACCAGCCGGTCGGCGACGATGCCCCACGCCTGCGGCAGTGCGACGTGCACGGCGCCGATGCTCACCGCCAGCCACGTCGCGGCGACCACGGCCACGGCCAGCGCGACGACGAGCGCCGCGAACCGGCGGCCGCGCCGGCGAGGACTTCCGGCGCTCGCAACCCCGGCCGGGGCCTGCTCCTGCCTTGTTTCGCTGGTCATGAGGTGAACGCGTCGGGGTGCAGGAAGCGGGCGATGTCGGTGATGGCCAGGAGGTTGCGGTAACCCGGATGCTGGGCCGAGACCGGCACAGGGAGCACCCGCTTGGCCTTGGCCGCCGGGCTGTTCCTGGCGATGGCGAGGGCGTCGGCGGTCTTGGCCTGCACGGTCGGCGTCGTCTCGCCCCGCAGGGTGGCGTACTCGCTGACCAGGATGGCGTCGGGCTGCGCGGCGCTGATCTGCTCCACGCTGACCTCGGTGTAGTCGCCCTTGACGTCGGCCAGCACGTTCACCCCGCCTGCGGCGGCGATCATCTGGTGGGTGATGCCGGCGCCGCCGTAGGCGTTGACGGGGCCCCTGCCGCCGTCGGTGGCCAGCACCTTGACCGGCGTCCGGCCGGCGACGCGCTTGCGCACGTCGTCGAGCCGGCCGCGCAGCTCGGCGACCAGTTTGCCGGCGCGGTCGGGGACGCCGAAGATCTTGCCGAGGTTGTGCAAATCGGTGAACGTGTCCTCGAGGGTGAACTCGAGCATCTCCTGCGGGCTGCACCAGCCGCCCAGGATGTACACCGGGGAGCCCGCGGCGTCCAGCTCCTCCACGGTGGCGTAGCCGCCGCCCGCGTCGAAGCTGTTCATCGCGTTGTCCAGGACGAAGTCGGCGCCCTGGGCGAGCATGACCTCCTTCTGGGGGAGCATGATCGTCGGTGAGATCTCGGGGATCTTGTCGTACGGCTCCTTCTGGCCGGGCAGGAACGCGCTCTCGGAGAAGTTCGTACGACCGGCGATCCGGTCGCCCAGGCCGAGGGCGAGCAGCGTCTCCAGGGACGGGTGATAGCCGGTCACGACCTTGGCGGGCGGCCGGTCGAAGGTGAGGGTACGCCCGCAGTTCTCGACCGTGACGGGGAACCCGGGCTGCGGCGCCTCGGCGGAATCGGTCTCCTGCGTGGCGGGCGCCTGCCCGCAGGCGGTGAGCGTGAGGGCCGCCACCAGGACGAGCAACCTTCTCATGACCCGGCGACCACCTTCAGCGGCGCGCTGGCGCGAGTGATCGGCATGGCTGGGGTGCGGCTCATGTGATGAGTCTCCGGAGGTGAGAGGTCGAGCGATGGTGATGCGACGAACGACCTCATTTTGCACATATGCCGCAATTGCCAGCAAGCCGCGTTAGCATCGGGTCGCCGCACCTCACCGCGTGAACCCACGCCCTGCCGGTCAGAAGGGGCCGCTCCACCCCGAGGGCGTCCGGACGCCGGACCTCACTCCGGCTCCGCCAGCGCCCGGCGCCTGAAGCCGCTGGGCGAGACGCCGAACGCGCGGCGGAAAGCCCGGCTGAAGTCAGCCGGATGGGAGAAGACCCAGGTCGCGGAGACGTCCTGGATGGGGACTTCCCGCAGCGCGGGATCGGCCAGGTCACGGCGCGCGCGTTCCAGCCGTTGCCGCCTGATCCAGGCGCTGACCGTGAGGCCCTGCTCGGCGAAGATCTCGTGCAGGTGGCTGAGCGAGATGCGATGGGCGGCGGCCACCCTGCCGGGCGTCAGAGCGGGATCGCGAAGATGCCGCTGGATGAAGGTCCGGATGCGCTGGTCGAGCGCGTCCCGGCCGGATCGTTGCCGCATGCCGCCGTGGCCGTCCTCCATCAGGTTGTGGAGCAGCGCGGAGATCAGCCCCAGGAGCGCCATCCCCACCCGCGGGCCGTCGGCGGGCCGCAAACTCTCCCGGTCGTTCCACACGTCGGTGACGAAATCGGCCAGCAGCCGGGCGATTCCGCTCATGGCGGGAACCGCCCGGCACGGCAGCTCGTCCAGGAGCTCGGCCTGCGGCTGCACGAGGGACTTCGGAATGAGCACGCAGGCGCCCCCGGACGCCCATGGACGGATCCCGCGCGCGGGGCCGTACAGGAACAACGCGCCGCCCTCCCGCCACAACGAGACGACCAGCAGGTACGCGTCCTCGTCCGCGCAGGGCTCCGGGGCCAGGACCTCTGATCCGTTCACCAGGCGCAGCCCGCCGAGCTGCAGGTGCTCAGGGCACGTCCCGGCCGAGGGGGAAGCCAGGGCCCCGATCACGGGGTCGCCGCCCTGGCTGCTCCGCCGGGCGCCACGCCCGCCGGGACGGCGGCTCTCTCATGGGGCATGCGAATCCCCCGTTCACTCGATCGCACAACACCTGGCGACCATCGTCAGGAAACGTTGTGAAGCGTCGCTGAAAGCGCTCTGAAACGGCGCGGACCGCAGTTCGGTACCGGTCCCGAGAGCCCTGTGGAAGACTGCGCGACCATGACGAGCGAGCACGAGCCCACGCCGTCCGGCCACGAACCGCCTCCACCCGACGACCGCGCCACGCCGCGGCCCGAGCCGTCCGAGCCGCCAGAGCAGCCCGCCCACAAGACGCACGAGCTGCGGTGCGTTAGTCCTGATGGCGTGGATCGGTGCCGCCGGACAGCAACGCGTGGTTCCGGACGGTCAACCGGGGCTAGGGTCGCACCCGGCCGGCCCGGGACTCCAGATAGCGTTGCTCGGCGATGCTCGCGGTGGCCTTCGCGGCGCGCCGGTAATGCTCGTACGCGCCGGCCGTGTCGCCGGTCTGCTCCAGCAGGTGGGCCCGTACGGACAGCAGCCGGTGATGCCCGGCCATCCGCTCGTCACCGTCCAAGGTGGACAGCAGGGCCAGTCCGGCGGCCGGGCCCTCGGTCTCGGCCAGCGCGATCGCCCGGTTCAGCGTGACCATCGGGTTGGGCGCGATCCGTTCCAGGATCAGGTAGAGCGCGTGCACCTGCGGCCAGTTGGTCTCCTCGGCCGTCGCCGCATCGGCGTGCGTCGCGGCGATGGCGGCCTGCACCTGGTACGGCCCCAGCGCCGGGGTGGCCAGCGACGCCTTGACCAGCTCGATGCCCTCGTCGATCAGGGCGCGGTCCCACGTCGTGCGGTCCTGCTCGGCCAGCGGCACCAGGTCGCCCGCCGCCGTCGTACGCGCCTCCCTGCGGGCGTCGGTCAGCACCATCAGCGCGAGCAGCCCGGTCACCTCGCCGTCGTCGGGCAGCTGCGCGTGGACCATCCTGGCCAGCCGGATCGCCTCGTGCGCGAGGTCGACGCGGTGCAGCTCGCCGCCCGACGAGGCGGTGTACCCCTCGTTGAAGATCAGGTAGAGCACGTGCAGGACGACCCGCAGCCGCTCCTCCCGCTCCGCGCCCTCCGGCAGGCTGAACGAGCTTCCCGCGGCCTTGATGCGCTGCTTGGCCCGGCTGATCCTGGCCGCCATCGTGGCCTCCGGCACCAGGAACGCGCGGGCGATCTCGGCAGTGGTGAGGCCCCCGACCGCCCGCAGCGTCAGGGCGGTCTGGGAGGCTGCGGTCAGCGCCGGATGGCAGCACAGGAACAGCAGGAGGAGCGTGTCGTCGGTGTCCGGCACGTCCTCCGGCGCCACCTCGGCGGCCGTCGCCGACTCCCGCTCGCGGCGTGCGTGGTCGCTGCGCATCTGGTCGATGAGCCGCCGGGACGCGACGGTCACCAGCCAGCCGCGCGGGTTGCCCGGCACCCCCTCGGCCGGCCACTGCACGGTCGCGGCGAGCACGGCCTCCTGCACGGCGTCCTCGCACCCCTCGAACTGGCCGTGCCGGCGCACCAGCGTGCCGAGGACCTGCGGCGTGAGCTCACGCAGCAGGTCCTCGACGGCCGGCGCCGTCATGCCTCCGACGGCCCGTCAGCGAACATGACCTGCCGCACCTCGATCCCCAGCCCCTCGATCGCGGCGTCAGGGATCTGCGCCGCCAGCTCGATCGCCCGCTCCTTGTCCTCGCAGTCGATCAGGTAGAAGCCGCCCAGGTATTCCTTCGACTCCAGGAAAGGCCCGTCGGTCACCACGGGCTGGCCGTGGCGCACGGACACCACCGCCGCCTGGGAAGGGTCGACCAGCGCCTGCGTGTTGATCAGCTCGCCGGACTCCTTCAGCGCCTCGATGAACCTGGCGTGGCCGTCGCCGATCGCCGCCTTCTCCTCGTCGGTCAGCGCGTCCAGCACGGCCGGGTTGATGTGCATGCTGATCAGGAACTTCATGTCGTACTCCTCGTGTCGCGCGGGCCCCGGCTGGGCCTTTCGACCGGTTGGTCGGAGCCGCCGCCGTCGCCTTGACATCCCCGCCGGAACTTCTCGCACGACTCTTCTCGCCGTCGCATCCCCGGGCCGCGATGTCGTCCTCCCTGCTGACGCAGGATAGGCGAGCCGGGCAGGCGCGCAGCACGTCGAACCGCTGGATGACGCCCCCGCGGCGGGCCGGCGGACATCGTCCGGCGTAAAGAAGTGATCTTCCGAGAGGTCGGGATTCAGGCCTGCGCAAGCGGGCAGACGGCACTCCGATGACACGTCGTACCACCTGGGGGAAGTGATGGCCATGGCCAGGACCGAGCACCTTCCCACCCCCGTACGCCGCCGCGACGGCCGGCCGTACGTGCGCGTGCGGGACCTCGAGCGGGACCTGAGGTCCCGCGTGGACGGAGAGGTACGCTTCGATCCCGGCAGCCGCGGCGCCTACTCGACCGACGCCTCCAACTACCGGATGGTCCCGCTCGGCGTGGTCGTGCCCCGCACCGTGGAGGCGGCCGCCGAGGCCGTGGCCGTCTGCCGCGAGCACCGCGCGCCGATCACCTCACGCGGCGGCGGCACCAGCCTGGCGGGGCAGGCCTGCAACGTCGCCGTGATCATCGACTGGTCCAAGTACTGCGACCGCCTGGTCTCCGTCGACGAGCAGGCCGCGACGTGCGTGGTCGAGCCCGGCATCGTGCTCGACGAGCTCAACCGGCGGCTCGCGGACACGCGCCTGATGTTCGGGCCGCGCCCGTCCACCCACTCCCACTGCACGATCGGCGGCATGATCGGCAACAACTCATGCGGCTCGACCGCCCAGGCCTACGGCAAGACCTCCGAGAACGTCATCCGCCTGGAAGTCCTCACCTACGACGGGACGCGCATGTGGGTCGGTCCCACCAGCGAGCAGGAGTACGCACGAATCCTCGCGGCAGGCGGCCGCCGCGCCGACCTCTACCGGCGGCTGCGCGAGATCGCCGGCGCGCACGCCGGCGAGATCGTGGCCCGCTTCCCCGACATCCCGCGCCGCGTGTCCGGCTACAACCTCGACCAGCTGCTGCCCGGCGGGCCCTTCGACCTCGCCCGGGCGCTGGTCGGCTCGGAGGGCACGCTGGTGACCGTGCTGCGGGCGGAGCTGAAGCTCGTGCCGGTGCCGGGGAACGAGACGCTGGTCCTGCTCGGCTATCCCGACGTCGTCGCCGCCGCAGAGGCCGTGCCGCGCGTCGCCGACCACCATCCGCTGCAGCTGGAAGGGCTGGACGACAAGCTCATCAGCGACGAACGCCGCCGGCACATGAACGCGGAGGCGCTGGCCAGGCTGCCCGAAGGCGGCGGCTGGCTCATGGTGTCCTTCGCCGGACGCACCCGGCAGGAGGCCGACCGGCGCGCCCAGGCCCTCATCGACGACCTGCGCTGCAGCCCGCACCAGCCGCACGTGTCCTCCTTCGACGACGAAGAGGTTGAACAGCAGCTGTGGGCCCTGCGCGAAGGCGGGCTCGGCGCCACCGCCCGCGTCCCGGACATGCGGGTGACCTGGGAAGGATGGGAGGACTCCGCCGTACCGCCGGAGCGGCTCGGCGACTACCTGCGTGACCTGCGCCGCCTGTTCGCCGAGTTCGGCTACGGCGACGCCGCGCTCTACGGGCACTTCGGGCAGGGCTGCGTGCACACCCGCATTCCCTTCGACCTGGTGACCGCCGACGGCGTCACCGCCTTCCACGCCTTCCTGCGCCGCGCCGCCGACCTGGTCGTCTCCTACGGCGGCTCCCTGTCCGGCGAGCACGGCGACGGCCAGTCCAAGGCCGAGCTGCTCCCCGTCATGTTCGGCCCTGACGTCATGACCGCCTTCGGCGAGGTCAAGGCCCTCTTCGACCCCGAGAACCAGATGAACCCCGGCAAGATCGTCGCCCCGCACGGGCCCCCGAACGCGGCGACGGACGACCTGCGCCTCGGCAGCGCGTGGACGCCCGCTGAACCCGCCGTGGAATTCGGTTACCCCCACGACGAGGGCAGCTTCCAGTGGGCCGTGATGCGCTGCGTCGGCGTCGGCCAGTGCCGCAGCCACACCGGCGGTGTCATGTGCCCCTCCTACCGCGCCACCGGCGAGGAGGAGCACTCCACCCGCGGCCGGGCCCGGCTGCTGTTCGAGATGCTCAACGGCCACGCCGACACCCCCGTCGCCGGCGGCTGGCGCTCCGATGCGGTACGTGACGCGCTCGACCTCTGCCTGGCCTGCAAAGGGTGCAAGCACGACTGCCCGATGAACGTGGACATGGCGACCTACAAGGCCGAGTTCCTCGCCCACCACTACGCGCACCGGCTGCGCCCCGTGGCCCACTACAGCATGGGCTGGCTGCCGCTGTGGGCCCGCCTGGCCGCCTTCGCGCCGGGCGCGGTCAACGCGCTGACCCACGCTCCCGGCCTGGCCGGGCTGGTCAAACGGCTGGGCGGCATCGAACCCCGCCGATCGCTGCCGACCTTCGCGCGTACCCGCTTCAGCGACGCCTACCGGCGGCGCGGCCCGCGCGGCACCGGTGAACGCGGCAGCGTGTTGTTGTGGCCCGACACCTTCACCGACAACCTCGCGCCGCGCATCGCCGCCGCCGCGGTCACGGTGCTCGAAGCCGCCGGCTACCGGGTGCTCATCCCGCCGCGCACCCTGTGCTGCGGGATCACCTGGATCTCCACCGGCCAGCTGGGCATCGCCGAACGGATGTTGCGCCGCACACTGCGCACGCTCGCGCCGCTGCTGCGGCAGGGCATCCCCGTCGTCGGCCTTGAGCCCAGCTGCACGGCGGTCTTCCGCGACGACGCCCCTGCCCTGCTGGCGCACGATCGCGACGCCGCACGATTGGCCGAGCAGACCACGACGCTGGCCGAACTGCTCACGCGCACCGACGGCTGGCAGCCGCCCGCCATCGACCGTGACGTCCTCGGCCAGCCGCACTGCCACCAGCACGCCGTCCTCGGCCACCAGGCCGACCAGGACCTGCTGGCCCGCGCCGGGGCCCGGCTGAGCACCGTGGGAGGCTGCTGCGGCCTGGCGGGCGACTTCGGTTTCACCGCCGGGCACATGGAGGTGTCACTGGCCTGCGCCGAGCACGAGCTGCTGCCCGCCATCCGCGCCGCGGGAGCGGACACGGTGATCCTGGCCGACGGCTTCAGCTGTCGTACCCAGATCAACCACACCGCGCCTGAACGCCGCCCGCTGCACCTGGCCGAACTTCTCGCCGCCCACCTGAGGCCCGGAGCCGGTCCGGCCGAAGACACGTGATGGACGACGGGGAGCCGCCTGCGGCCTGACGCCACCCCACGGACCGGGCTGGAAGGGTTGCTCAGCCGCCGAGGAGACCGGGAAGGACGGCGCCGAGCGCCCCTCCGCCCAGGATTCCTTCGAGGATCTTGCTCACGGTGGCGAGCAGTGAGCCGAGCAGGTCTTCTGACGGGGCAGCGGCGGCAGCGGCGGGAGCGGCGAGCACGAGGGTCAGCATGGCGCCGGTGGCCAGGATGGCGGTCATACGGGCGGTGGACTTCACAATGCCTCCACGGGCAGTCGCTGAATGTGATTGATCGTTACTCTATGTGACGATGATGCTGATCACTACGACCGCCTCGCCCGGTGCGCTCGGAAGATGCGCCATTTAAGCCCCCGGCAGCGACTCACGCCGGATCAGGCAGGCTCATCGTCGCCAGCCGCGCCTGGTCGGCCAGGACCGTGATGCCGGCGATGCGGTCGCCGACGACGGTGAACGCGAGCACCGACAGCGGAGTGCCGTCCTCCCGCCAGGTGACGATCCCCGGCAGGCCGTTGACGAGCACCGCCCGGTGCCGTACGGCCGCCCCGGAGGACACGCGCGAGCGGCCCGCGACCTCGGTGGCGCCGAGGACGACGATCCTGCCACCAGGGGTGTCGACGGTCAGCCTCACGTCGGGGTCGAGCACGCGCAGCAGATCCTCGAAGTCGCCGTGGCGAGCCGCCGTCAGGAACGCCTGAATCACCTCACGCTGCTCGTGCCCGGCCACCGCCGGCCTCTCGGTCGTCTGCACCTTCTTCCTGGCGCGGCTGGCGAGCATCTTGGCGGCGTCGGCGGACTTGCCGAGGATCTGGCCGATCTCGACGAACGGCACCGCGAACAGGTCGTGCAGCACGAACGCGAGCCGCTCGTCCGGCCGGAGCGACTCGAGGACGACGAGCAGCGCGAGCCCCACCGAGTCGGCGAGCGCCACGTCGTCCTCGGGCGCGAGGCCGTCGTCGGCCACCACGACGAGCTCGGGCAGCCGGTCGTCGTAGGACGCCTCAGGGTGGCTCCGGCGGGCGCGCAGGACGTCGAGGCTGATCCGGCCGACCACCGTCGTCAGCCAGCCGGCGAGGTTGTGGATGACCGCCGGGTCGTGGCGGGAGAGCCGTAGCCAGGCATCCTGGACCACGTCGTCGGCGTCGGCGTGCGATCCCAGCATGCGGTAGGCGACCGCGCGCAGCCGGTCGCGCTGCGACTCGAACACCTCGGCCACCGAATCCGCCGGGCTGATGTCGGACATGTTGTTACCTTCCTCGGAACCGCCCCGTCATGGGTGATGACGGGCCCGGACGGGCACACGTAACCGATGAAGGGGCAGAACCGATGGAAGCACGGATGAAGAGCCCGGAGAACGCCGACGTCATGACGGCGATCCAGCACCTCTACAAGGCGGTGCACGCCGGCGGCGCCGACCCGCTCCTCCTCGACCTGGTCCACTTGCGCGCCAGCCAGATCAACGGCTGCAGCCCGTGCGTGTACGCAGGGGTCGCGTCGGCCAGGAAACGGGGAGAGACCGATGAGCGGCTGCACAACGTGGTCACCTGGCGCGAAACCCCCTTCTTCACCGAGGCGGAGCGGGCGGCGCTCGCGCTGACCGAGGCCGCCACCCGGATCCAGGACGGGGCGCCGGGCGTGACCGACGAGATCTGGGACGCTGCCGCCGCCCACTTCGACGACGAGCAGCTGTCCGCGATCGTCCTGAACATCGCGATGACCAACTTCTTCAACCGGATCAACCGCACGGTACGCCAGCAGGCCGGCAAGACCTGGTGAGCAGGGCGGGGGCGTCATCCGCCGGCGGATGACGCCCATCCGGCCTCAGCGGTCGCCGTCAGAGCGGCGTGACCGGGCCGGCCTTCGGCACGTACACCAGGGCGTCGTAGGCCTGGGCGGGCGTCATCGTCACCGTGTAGGCCGAGCTCAGGTGGCTGTAGATCGAGCGGAATCCGTCGCCGACGCTGCCCATCGGGATCTCCGAGGTGAGCAGCTCACGGTTGCCGGGCTTGGAGGAGGCCCGCGCGACGTTGACGTAGCCCAGCGGCTCGTCGCCGAACAGCTTGGCCAGAGGCGAGTCGTGGCTCACGGTGAACTGCCTGCGTTGTCCGGAATCCTCATCCTTGCTGACGAAGGTGCTCGTGCCGAATTCCGTGCCGATCGTGAAGTAGTCCGTGCCGTACGTCTTGGCCAGCCGCCGCCCCATCGACGCGAACGGGAACGCTGCACCGCTCTTGTCGATGTGGCCGTTGTGGCCGCACACCATGATTTTCTCCCTCCCCTGGGAACCTTCCAGGTCGGCGATCCAGCCGACGTTCCCGGCCATCCAGGCGTCCCGCTTGGCGGCGTAGCCGGCCCCGGACAGCTGCAACCGCGCGCCGCGCAGGACCGTCTCGGCGTGGTGCACGGCGAGCACGAACGATCCCTCGGAGCTGCGGCTCACGTACTCCTCGCGATTGTCCTTCATGTGGGCGACGAGCCGTTCGGCGGCGGTGGCGGCCGCAGTGACCTTCGCCTTGTCCTGCTCGGACCTGGTGGCATCGGTGAGGTCGGCCAGCGACTCCTTGACCGGGCGGACCCGAGCGGGGTCGGCCGTGGCGAGATAGCGCAGCAGCCGGTCCTTGTTCCGGTCGTAGCGCTGCATGTCGAAGCCGTAGAGGCGCACCCTGTCCGGGTCGGGGACGGCGGCGTTGTGGTCGTGGATCCAGGCGATCAGATCCGCCATCTCACGAGTCCGGTAGATGTCGAAGCCGAGTGCCGCGGCCGCGGCCTCCGCGCTGCCCTCGCCCTTCATGACATAGTCGTTGGCCACCGCCGTGCCGCCGAAGTCGGCCTCCAGGGCGACGGTGCGGAAGCCGTGGTCGGTGACCAGCCTCCGGATGATCATTGCGCGGGTCTGGACGAACTCCTTGTTGCCGTGCGTGGCCTCACCGATCCCGACCACCCGTTTGCCGGCGGCGTCGGAGAGCAGGGCCTGGCCGAGAGGGACCACGGCGTCGGGCGTCACTCGGGAGGTGTCCACACCTCCGCAGCCGGTCGCCGGCAGAGCGATCAGGGCGAGGCCGGCGAGCGTACGGGCGAGCTTGCGGCTCATGTCGGTTCACTTCCTTGACGTCCGGGGAACGCCCCGGCGGCGGTGAAGGGCACGGCGTCGGGTGCCTTCACGTCCTTGGGGAGCAGGCTGACGTGGTCGAACTCAGTCCACAGGACGCGCGGTCACCGGGTCATCGAACCTGGGGCGAGTGCGGCCGGGCGCGGGGCTAGACCCGCCGCCCCGGTTGTAGACCTGCGGCCACCCGCGTGGGGGACCTGGGTAGCCGGACGTGCGCGGCGGCGTCACGTCCGATCACCCGCCGGCCGCCGTCGATGAACCCTGGTCCGCCGGGCGGCGCATCGTGAGCGGCCCGTCAGCAGACGCCGGCCGCTCACGCCGGGTACGCGTGGGTCTCGGTGGCCTTGACCGACGCCCACACCTCCTGCCCGGGCATCAGGTCGAGCTCGGCCAGGGCGGCGGGCGTGATGTCGGCGAAGGCCGTGATCGGGCCGTCGAGGTGGACGCGGACGTTGTCGCCGTGCCTTTCGATGCCTTCGATGCGGGCTTGCCACAGGTTGCGGGGACTGCCGTCTGGGCGGGTGCGGTAGAGGGCGAGCGCGGCGGGCGGGAAGGCGACGAAAGCGGGCCCCCGCAGGGGTTCGCTGGTGCTGAGGAGCAGCTCGCCGACCTTGACGCGCCGGTCGTCGGCCTGCCCGCGGTAGAGGTTGAGCCCGACCAGGTGAGCGACGTAGTCGGTGCGGGGGCGGCGGGCGACGGCGGCGGGTGGACCCTGCTGGACGATGGCGCCGTTCTCGATGACGATCAGCCGGTCGGCCAGCACCATGGCGTCGAGCGGGTCGTGGGTGACCAGGACGGTGGCGCCGTCGAAGGCGGTCAGGTGGCGGCGCAGCTGGGAGCGGACCTCCAGCCGGGTGTGGGCGTCGAGGGCGGCCAGTGGCTCATCCAGCAGCAGCAGGCGCGGGCGGACGGCGAGCGCACGGGCGAGCGCGACCCGCTGCGCCTGGCCGCCGGACAGGTGGCGGGGCTTGGCGGCGGCCTGGCCGGCCAGGCCGACCCGCTCCAGCAGGGTGGCGGCGGCGCGGCGGGCCTCGGTCTTGGAGGAGCCCTGGCAGCGCGGCCCGAAGGCGACGTTGTCCAGGGCGGACAGGTGCGGGAACAGCAGGTAGTCCTGGAAGACCATGCCGATCGGCCGCTGCTCGGTGGCCAGGCCGTGAACGGTGGTGCCGTCGAGGGTGATGTGGCCGTCCGTCAGCGGGGTCAGCCCGGCCAGGGCACGCAGCGCGGTGGTCTTGCCCGCGCCGTTCGGGCCGAGCAGCGCCACGACCTCTCCCGGCGCCACCTCCATGGCGAGGTCGAGGGTGAAGGCGGGTCTGACGACCACCAGGTGCGCCCGCAGCGTCATGGGCTGTTCACCCACCGATCGCGCAGGCTGGCCAGGATGACCACGGAGACGGCCAGCAGGACCAGGCTGAGCACGATGGCCGCCTCCGGCTCGGTCTCCAGCGCCAGGTAGACCGCCAGCGGCATCGTTCGCGTGGTGCCGGGGAAGTTGCCCGCGAACGTGATCGTCGCGCCGAACTCGCCCAGCGCCCGCGCCCAGCACAACACCGCGCCGGCCACCACGCCCGGCATGACCATGGGCAGCGTCACCCGCCGGAACACCGTCCAGCGCGAGGCGCCCAGCGTGGCGGCGGCCTCCTCGAAGCGCTGGTCAGCCCCGCGCAACGCGCCCTCCACGCTGATCACGAGGAACGGCATCGCGACGAACGCCTCGGCGAGGATCACACCCGCCGAGGTGAACGGCAACGTGACGCCGAAGGCGGCCTCCAGCCACTGCCCGACCAGGCCGCGCCGGCCCAGCACGAGCAGCAGGGCGACGCCGCCCACGACCGGCGGCAGCACCAGCGGCACGGTGACCAGGGCGCGCACCACTCGCCGTCCTGGGAATTCCACCCTGGCCAGCAGCCAGGCCAGCGGTACGCCGAGCAGCAGGCAGGCCACGGTGGCGATGGTGGCGCACACGAGGGACAACCGCAGCGCTTCCAGCACGTGCGGTTCGGCCAGCCGCTCGATCAGCGTGGGCCAGGGGGCGCGGACCAGCAGCCCGGCCAGCGGCAGCACCAGGAAGGCCAGCCCCGCGAGTGCGGGAACGACGAGCATCCACGGCAGCCGGCCGCGGACCTCGCGGCCCGCCGCCGGACGCCCGGCGGGCCGAATCTGCGGCGTGTGAGAGCCCATCGGTGATCAGGGTGCCTCGAAGCCGGCCTTGGTCAGGGTGTCCTTGCCCTGCCGCGACACCACCAGGTCGACCAACCGCCGGGCCAGATCACCGGCCGGAGCCTCCGTCAGGACGGCGATCGGGTAGTCGTTGATCGCCTGGTCGGCCTCGGGAAAGGCGATGCCCCGCACCTTGCCGCCCGAGGCGATCACGTCGGTCGTGTAGACGAGGGCCGCGTCGACCTCGCCGAGCTCGACCTTGGTCAGGGTGGCCTTGACGTCCTGCTCCAGGGTGACCGGGGTGACCTCGAGGCCGGCCGCGTCCAGCGCCTTGACCGCCGCGGCGCCGCACGGCACCTGCTCGGCGCAGAGCGCCACCTTCACCTGGGGAACGGTCAGGTCCTTCAGCTCGTCCACCTTGGCGGGGTTGCCGGCGGGCACGGCGATCTGCAGCTTGTTCCGTGCGAACGTGGTGGGCGAGCCCGCCAGTGAGGCGTCGGTGACCGTCTTCATGGTGGCCGGGCTGGCCGAGGCGAACACGTCGGCCGGCGCCCCTTGTACGATCTGCTGCGCCAACGTGGAGCTGGAGCCGAAGTTGAGCTTCACCGTGGTGCCCGGATGGGCGGCCTCGAAGGTCCTGCCGAGTTCGGTGAACGTCTCGGTAAGCGACGCCGCCGCGAACACCGTCACCTCCTTCGCGCCCTCGCCGGGGGACGTGGAGGACGTCGACGCGGCCGGTGCGCCGGAGCCGCAACCCGGCAGCGCCGTCAGCGCGAGCGCGACGGGCAGGACGATCGCCCACCGGGGAAGACGTCTGAACACCACAGGAGGGCTCCTCACACGTGACCGGCCACGCGTTCGTGACCGGGGATCTCCACGACGACGTTGGTGGACTTGATCACGGCGTCCGCCACCACCCCCGCCTCCAGGCCCAGCTCGTCTGCGGCCTGGCGGCTCATCAGCGACACCACCCGGAACGGCCCGGCGGCGATCTCCACCTGCGCCATCACCGCATCGCGGATCACCTCGGTGACGATCCCGCGGAAACGGTTGCGCGCCGAGGAGCGGCCGCCGTCGCCGGCGGTTTCGACCTGCGAACGGGCGAAGGCCGCCAGGTCGGCGCCGTTGACCCGCCGATGGCCGTGCTCGTCCCGCTCGGCTCCCAGCCGGCCAGCGTCGACCCACCGGCGGACCGTGTCGGAGCTGACCCCGAGCAGCGCCGCGGCCTCGCTGATCCGAAACGTCGTCACAACGCCCACCCTACCTTCCGCGCATTCCAACCTGAATGCTGGATTCTCCTCGCAACAGCGGCCAGAACCAGGGCTCTGTCATGGCATCCACGAAGGATGGAGCAGCGCCGCCCAGGTGGGGGGATCGCCGCCGGACGACGAGGCCGCGGCCGTGAACGACCGGCGCGGATGCGCGGCACCGCAACCCTCGCTAGAGTTCTTTGCGATCATCGACGTTGATCGCGCGGTCGATGGCTCTTGCCCCGTCGGGCTGCGGGCACGGCTGGGCGGTCGTGCAGGGTGGACACCGGGGGAGATGGGTTTGGCCGGCCAGAGCAGAGGGCGGCCGGGCTGGCTCCACGTGGGCGCGCTCGAGCGCCGGTTGACCCGGGCCTGGAATCCCGGCACCTTCCCGCCCGCTGAGGTCCTCCTGTCCATCATGACGTTGTCCGCCGTGCCGCGAGCCCTGGGGGCCCGCCTGGCCGCACACCTGGACGGCGGCATCGTGGTCGG
This sequence comes from Nonomuraea diastatica, assembly GCF_004349015.1. Taxonomy (NCBI): domain Bacteria; kingdom Bacillati; phylum Actinomycetota; class Actinomycetes; order Streptosporangiales; family Streptosporangiaceae; genus Nonomuraea; species Nonomuraea diastatica. The sequence goes on along the minus strand of NZ_SMKP01000006.1, from coordinate 48,388 downwards.
GCCCGGCGCCGTGCCCGACCTGCCCGGCTTCGAGGCCCTTCGCGGCGTCGCGCTGCCGGTCCAGCAAGGCGGCTGGGAGCGCAGCGCCGGCGTCTACGACCCCAACCGGCGGCGCGTCGGAGTCGCCAGCGTGCCGTCTCCGTCGGTCAGCGTGGCCGGGCACGAGCTGGGGCATGCCACGGATCATCTGGAGGGCATGCCGTCGCGCGGCGCGTTCTGGTCGCGGTTGCACGCGTCGCGCGCGCCGCATCTGGCGCCCCCCTTCCGGCAGGACGCGGCCGAGCTCTATGCCGAGGCCTTCGCCTGCGTGCTCACCGGGAGGGCTCGCCGCCTGATCGGCTTATTCAGGGATGAGGATGCCGCTCAGCGCGCCTATCTGTGGGTTTCGGGCCGCTATGGGATGGGCTGACCGGATCTCCTTGCCCTGCTGAACGTGCGCGCTATCCTGAGGAAGGACCGGTGACCAGTGAGACGGGAGGGACGCAGCTCATGACCGCCATCATGCTGACCGGCGGAGTCCTGCGGGTGCCCGAGTCGAGCGTGTTGCCGGACGGGACCCGCGTGGACGGCACGCGCGACATCGCCCCCGACGCCCCCGACTACGCGACCTGGCTCCCCTATGTGATTCCCGAGGGAGCCGCATGGCACGGCAGCACTGACGACGAGAGCATCCTGGCGCGCTGGCGAGCGGCCGCCAGCGCCTGACACGTCCGGCGCCGCCCTGCTTCCCGACCGCCGGTCGATGCCGAGAAACCCGTTTCAGCGCCGCGGACGGTCGCGGTCCCACACCGCCTGCTCCACCAGCTCGCCGAGCCAGGCGGCGTCCTCGGTGCAGCCGGTGATCACCAGCACGCGCGCCCGCCGACGGCGGAACGGAGCTTGACGCGGTAGTGAACGTCACTGCCGAGCGCTCGGTTGAGCAGGTTGTCCCTGGATGCCCAGGCACGTGGAGAGCACGCCGAGGGGGATCCCGATCAGGAAGATCTGCCTCCTGCGCCGGCTGTCGGTCTCGTAACGCTTCACCAGCGTGCCCCAATCTTGTACGACTGCCATCCGCCGTCCTTTGATCCGATGAGCGGCGAACCAACGCTAAAGGGCGAGCGCGGAAACCGGTTGCGGAACGGGACGGTAGCGGGCTCCTAGGTGGTGCGGCCGTCACGGTTTCCGGAGATGCCATCGCCGAAGGCCGCAGCCGGACCGCGGCCAACGGATCGTTCTTCGAGGCGCCGGACCTCGCCGACCTCATCGCCGGGTCGACGGCGCTCAACCGCCTGGGCGGGGCCGACGACGTCGCCGACGTCGTCGCGTTCCTCGCCTCCGACGCCGCGCGCTGGATCACCGGCCAGGTCATCGACGCGAGCGGCGGCCTGTTCCTCGGGCCGCGCGCCTGACGCGGGCCGCCGACGCCGGCGCGCCCACCGCACGGGGTGCGCCTTGACAGGTGTTCGCCGACTCACCCACAATCGTCCGTAATGCTGAACTAGTGTCCATTATTATGGACGGTGTGCCATGAAAAAGCGGGTGGTCGTCGCCAGCACCATCGGTACGGCCCTGGAGTGGTACGACTTCGGGCTGTACGGGCTGGCGTCGGCGTTGGTCTTCAACAAGGTCTTCTTCTCCGACGGAATGGGCACGATTGCGACTCTCGCGTCGTTCGCGACGTTCGCGGTCGGGTTCTTCTTCCGGCCGGTGGGGGGCGTGATCATCGGTCACTTCGGCGACCGGATCGGGCGTCGGACCATGATGTTCGTCACGCTGGGGCTGATGGGCACGGCGAGCACGCTGATCGGCCTGCTGCCGACCTACGAGAGCATCGGCATGGCGGCGCCCATCCTGCTCGTGCTGCTCAGGATCCTGCAAGGCGTCGGCTCCGGCGCGGAGTACGCCGGCGCCGCACTGATGACGACCGAATACGCGGACCGCGACAACCGCGGTTTCTGGGGCAGCTTTCCGGTGGCAGGCAACGCGGCAGGGGTCCTGCTCGCCTCCGCGAGCTTCACCGCCGTGTCCTCCATGCCGGACGACGCCTTCCTTTCCTGGGGGTGGCGGATCCCGTTCCTGGCCAGCTTCCTGGTGGCCGGCGTGGGCCTTTACATCCGGATGAAGATCGCCGAGACGCCCGACTTCCAGCAGGTACGCGCGGCCAGGCAGGTGACCAGGGCCCCGCTCGCCGAGGCGCTGCGCGGGTCGCGACGCACGCTGTTCCTGGCGTTCGTGGCGAACTTCGCCCCCAACATCGCCGGCTACGTGCCCGCGGTGTTCGTGCTCTCCTACGTGGCCGACACCGTCGGCGCCCCGGAAAGCTCGGCGTTGGCGGCGGTCACCGCGGCCACGTGCGTGCGCATGGTGACGCCCGCGCTGTTCGGGGCGTTGTCGGACCGGGTGGGCCGCAAACCGGTGTACGTCGGCGGCGCGCTGTTCTGCGCGGCCATCTCCTTCCCTTTCTTCCTCCTGCTCGACACCGGTTCCGCGCTGCTCATCGGGGTCGCGGTGGTGGCGATGCTGGGCATCGGCGACGGCGCGCTCCTGGGCCCGCAGCCCGCGTTCTACGCCGAGTTGTTCCGCCCACAGGTGCGCTACAGCTCCATCGCGCTGACGCGGGAGTTCTCCGCCGCGCTCATCGGCGGCACCGCGCCGTTCGTGGCCAGCGCGCTGGTGGCGGCGGCCGGGGGAGACCCGTGGCTGGTCGCGGCGTACATCACCGCGGTTTACGCGGTGTCGGCGTGGGCCGCCCATCTGCTGCCGGAAACCCGCCATGCGGCCGAAGGCGCGCAGTTCGCGTACGTACGAGGACGAAAGGAACACCCATGACGTTCGACGTGATCGTGGTCGGCGCGGGTGCGGCGGGCATCGCCGCGGCGCTCGCGGCGGCGGGCAACGGTGCGTGCACAGCGCTGGTGGAGGCCTCGCCCTACCCCGGTGGGGAGCTCGTCGGCGGGCTGCCGCTGCTCGGCACCCGCAACAGCCTGGGCGAGCGCATCGTCGGTGGCCCGCTCGACGCCCTGCTGGACACCTGCGCGTCCCTCGACGGCTACGTCGGCGACCTGTTCGACTGGCGTACCACGTGGGGCACGTGTGTCGACCCTGAAGCGATGCGCGTCGCCGTGGTCGAGCAGCTGGCCGCCCGCTCGGTGACCTTCCTGCCCTCCAGCCTGGTGACCGCCGTGGAGAGGACCGGCGGCGGTGCGACCGCGGTGAGCGTGCTCGACCGGGCGGCGGCGCGGTCCACGCTGATGGCGCGCGTCGTGGTGGACGCCTCGGGAGACGGCTCGGTGTCGGAGCTGGCGGGCGCCACGCTGGAGCGCGGCGACGTGCACGGCGGGTTCCAACCGGTCAGCCTGACGTTCCGCATGGGCGGCGTCGACTTCGGGCCGCTGCTGGAGTTCGTACGCGACAATCCTGAGCAGTTCATGCTGGGCCAGAACCCGGTGATCGGCAAGACCCCGGCGGAGTGCGCCGAGCAGGTGTACGCGTCCGGCCTGCCGTTCGTCGCGATGAGCGCCGAAGACCCCGGCTCCCTCATGGGCGCCGCGATCGAGCAAGGCAGCCTGTACCCCACCACAGGCATGTGGATGTGGCCGACCTCGCTGGCGCGGCGCGAACTCGGGCTGAACACCACGAGGGTGTCGGGCGTCGACGCGATGGACGCCCGGGCGATGGGCGAGGCGCTGGCCACGCTCACCGGGCAGGTCCGCGCGGCCATCGGCTTCGTACGCAAGCATCTGCCCGGCTTCGCCGGCGCCCACCTGGCCGGGGCGGGACCGAAGGTCGGGATCAGGGAGACCAGGCGGGTGGCCGGAGAGCACACGTTGAGCGGCGCCGACGCGCTGAGCGGCCGCAAGCACGCTGACGGCGTCGCCAAGGGCGGTCACCACGTGGACATCCACGGCAGCGGCACCTATCAGAAGCGGGTCCCCATCGAGGGCGGACGCTCCTACGACATCCCCTATGCCGCGCTCGTCCCGCGTCACGTGCGCGACGTGCTGGTGTGCGGGCGGGCGCTGTCGTCCGACCGCGAGGCGAACGGATCCGCGCGCGTGATCGGCACCTGCATGGCGACGGGACAGGCGGCGGGCACCGCCGCCGCGCTCGCCGCCCGTACGCGCCTCGGTGACGTGCGGGAGGTGCCGGTCGGTGAGCTGCGCGACGTCATCCGCGCCCAGGGTGGGGTGGTGGACGGCACCGCGTGACGGGCGGCACCGGCGCGGACCGAGACTAGACTGCCGTCAGGGAATCGATCACCGCAGGAAGGGCCGGATCACACGTGCCGCCGAGACCGCATCCCACCGTGTCCCGTGTGGTCGTCATCCTGGAAACCGTCGCCGCCCACCCGGAGGGCGTGACCCTGTCCGCGCTGGCGCGCATGGTCGGCATCCCGAAGTCCACGGTCCACACGCTGACCCAGGGACTGCTGGCCACCGACTACCTGTACGAGCGGGCCGGGCTGCTCTTCCTCGGGCCGGGCATCGAGCTGCTGACCATGCCGCTGGGCGACCACCAGCTCGAACGGCTCGCCCACGACGAGCTGGAGCGGCTGGCGGCCGACACCGGCGAGACGGCGCAGCTCGCGGTGCGCTCCGGGGACAACCTCGTGGTGATCGACCAGGTGGAGTCGGCGCAGGAGATCCGCTACGCGGTCCCCCTGCGCTCGCGCCGCCCGCTGCTGACGACGTCGATGGGCAAGCTGTTCCTCGCCGACCTCGGCGCCGGTGAGCTCACGTCGTTCCTGAAGGAGCGCGGCGAGCTCGCCACGCCCTCGGGGAAGACGATCCTCGCCGAGCGGGACACCATCAGGGAGAGCGGCGTCGCCTTCAACCTGGAGGAGTCGGTCGCCGGGGTGTGCGCGGCGGGCGCGGCGGTGCGCGGAGCCTCGGGGAAGGTGGTCGCCGCCCTGGTCGTCGCCGGGCCGGCGGCTCGTGTCCGCCCGCAGGCCGAGGCCATCGCGGCGCGTTTGCGCGTAACGGCCCAGCGGTTGTCCGCCCGTCTCTCCCGCGGGTAGCCACGCACCCTTACGGTTCTCCGCGCGCGGCTCACCTGGCGCAGCGCGCTGCGGCTCGCGCCGGCCGCCGACACCCTGTGGATCCCACGCCTGCCCTCACCGACCGGCACGCCCGGCATTTCCGGACCGGCGCCCAGCGTGACGGCCGGGCAGTTCCCACTGCCCGGCCGTGCGCGATGACGCTGCCTCGAAGAGCATCAGCGGTTGTAAGCCAGACTGTGGACCGGGTGCTCCCCATCGGTCTGCAGCCGGTATTCGTGGCCGGACCTGGCACGGTTGTCGTCGATGACCCGCTCCGAGGGTGCCTTCTCGCCGCCCATGATCGCCTCTTGCATCTTCTCGAAGCGTTCGTGGGCCTCCTGCACGTAGCCGGTGCCCAGGGTGGTGTAGTCGATCTGGGTGGAGATGAGTTCGCGGAGGTAGGCCTTGTTGGGCTCGAACGTCACCGGGGCGGGCAGTTCGGGCGCGAGCACCTGCTCCGGGTCACGGCCGTCGTGCCGCTTGAACAGCTCGGCCGCCAGCCGCAGGTGTTCCAGCTCCATGTTGAGGTGCAGCTCCCAGATGTTCTTCACCTTGGGGTCGGACTCGGTCTCCATGAACGAGTGATACAGGTAGCACTCGTTGTACTCGTGATTGAGCAGCATCTCCCACCAGCTCTCGCCGGGGTCGACCAGCGACTCGTAGTGGGTGACGTGTTCCTCCTCGATGAGGCCGATCTCCTGGTAGAGCTGCCGGGCGATGGGCTCCATGTACATGGGGCCGACGTTCATGTAGAAGTTCATGGTCTGCTGCTCGGCCGACATGATGGTCAGCGCGTGCAGCTTGGAGATGGGCGCGGCCGAGTTCCTGTCGTAGGGCTCGCGTACGTTGTCGACGGGGTTGCGGTGGTGCAGGTAGGTCGGCCGGCCGGGCATGACCTCGGTGAGCTGGTCGACGATCTTCTCGGCCTTGCGGTGCTCGATCATCTCGTAGAGGTTGGCGTAGCGGTAGAGATGGTCGAAGTCCTCCAGCACGCCGAACTCGTAGGCCTGCTTCAGATACGCGTCCGGCTCCATCCGGGCCACCCAGGCGGTCAGGTCGACGGCGACCTGCTCGTAGGCCAGGGTGGTCTCCAGCACCGACGCCAGGCCGGGCAGCAGCCAGTTGACCGCCTTCTGCTGCTGCGCCTCGATGTAACGCACGCGGGCCAGCTGCTGCTTCAGCTCCACGTCGGGACAGTGGCGGGCGAGGTGGTGGCTGAACATGATCGCCTCCACCTCGATGCCGTTCATCGTGATGATCCGGCACCGCGTGTACGGGTCGGCGTGATCGGGATCGGTCGGCGTGACGTTGAGCTCACGCCAGTTTCGTAGTTGCTTGTCCAGCGGGATGCCCCGCTCCTGAAGCGGATTGAAGGTCATGTGCGTGCGCTCCTTCGCGCTGGTCCGACAGAGGTGCGGAGTGGCCGCCCTACCCGAGGCTTCCCGGCACAATCTCTGCGCGCTCCCGCCCGCGATTCCGGATTCGGTAAGCATTTGCGCCGGCCTTGACGTGCGCCGGCGTGCCGTCATTTTCCCTGGGTAGGCCACGCCTGGACTCGGAGGAGGATCGCCATGACCGACCAGAAGACGGCGCCGGAGACGATGGACGAGACGGATGTCATCGACCTGCTGCAGGCCCAGCACGGCATGATCCGGGACCTGTTCGACGAGGTCGAGCAGGCGCCCGCCGACCGGCGCGAGGAGGCGTTCAGCCGGCTGGTGCGGATGCTGGCCGTGCACGAGACCGCCGAGGAGGAGATCGTCCACCCCTACGCGCGCCGCACCATCGACGGCGGCGATGCCGTTGTCGACGACCGGCTCGCCGAGGAGAACGAAGCCAAGGAGTTGTTGTCACGGATGGACGAGGCGGGCCCGGAGGCTCCCGATTTCATGCAGAACCTGGCGATGCTGCGCGCCGCCGTCGAGACGCACGCCCGCAGCGAGGAACGTTATGAGTTCCTCCAGCTCCGGGCCTACACCAGCCCGGCCGAGCGGCGCAGCATGGCCGCCGGAGTCAAGGCCGCCGAGGCGATGGCCCCCACGCATCCGCACCCCGGCACCGAGTCGGCCGTCAAGAACGTTCTGGTCGGGACGCCGGTCGCGATGATGGACCGCGTCCGTGACGTGGTTCGCCGGGCGATGGGCAGAAATCCCTGACATGGCGGCGCGCGTCATGCCCCGGCGTCGAGGTCCTGGACGTCCGGCCCGGTCGCGCCGCCGTACGTGGCGATCTTGTACTCGACCGCCGTGAGGGAGAGGGTCAGCTCGCGGATCTGGCGGCGGATGATGTCGCGATGTTCGAGCAGCATGTCCAGGCGCTCGTGAACGGTGCACTCGCCGGCGTCGACGAGCGCGATGTAGTGCTGCAGGTCGCGTATCGGCATGCCGGACAACCGCATCCGGGTGAGGAAGACCAGGCGCCGCACGGCTCCGGCGTCGTAGAGGCGGTGGCCGTTGGTGTCGCGGGCCACCTCGACCAGCCCGGCCCGCTCGTAGTAGCGCAGTGCGTGGGGCGAGGTGTCGAGAAGGTCGGCGGCCTCGGCGATCGTCATCGACTCGGGCACACCGGCCAGGTCGGTGAGGCGGTGGATCGCCTCGACCGACAGCGGGCCGTCGGCCCCGAGCGTTTCGAGCGCTCTGGTCATCAGATGCTCGGTAGCCATGACCGAAAGCCTAGACGGGCCGCTGGGACGCCGGGACCCCCTCGAAGTCAGCGCTTCTGGCGATCTCGGCCCACCGCTCGACCTGGTCCAGGCCGCGCCGGTGCGCACCCGAGATGCGTTCGACCGCCTCGCGCCCGAGCGGCAGCCGCAGCGGCAGCTCGTCGCCGTGTGCGAGGGTCACGATGATCTCCGCTGCCCGCGCGGGGTCGCCCTCCTGGAGACCGTCCACCCCCGCCATGTCGGCGCGGACGGCGGCGAGCACGTCACGGTAGGTCTCGGACGCCTCGGCGAACTCGAGCACGTCGCCCCCGTGGAAGCCGGTCCTGAACCGGCTGGGCTCGACGATCAGCACGCGGATGCCGAAGGGCGCGACCTCCCCGGCCAGGGCCTCGGACCAGCCTTCGAGAGCGAACTTCGACGCGGAATACGCCGACACGCCGGGGAACGACATCCGCCCACCCTGGCTGCTCATCTGCACGATCGTCCCGGTTCCCCGCGCGCGCATCGCGGGCAGCGCCGAGCGGACGAGCGCTGCGGGGCCGAACAGGTGCAGGCTCATCAGCTCACGCAGCTGCGCGTCGCTCACCTCCTCCACCGCTCCGACCACGGCCCGGCCCGCGTTGTTGACCAGCACGTCGAGCTGACCGAAGCGGTCGAGGGTGTCCCGCACGAGGTCCGCGGCCGCGGTGACGTCCCGCACGTCGTACTTCACGGTCATGCAGTGGTCCGGGTACGTGACCCGCAGATCGGCCACGCTCTCGGGCCGGCGTACCGCTGCCACCACGTGGTCGCCCGCCGCCAGCGCCGCCTCCGCCAACGCGCGCCCGAAGCCGCGGGACGCGCCGGTGATGATCCAGGCCTGTGTCGTCATGGCGGCAACGCTAGGACTTCGAGCGCGCTCGAACGCAAGCCCGCGCCATCCCCGACGGGACCTCACTCCCGGCGGCGCTCCCGTCAGGGCCTGCTCGATTCGAGCGAGCGTACGCGGGTGGGCGAGACGTCGCCGCGATAGACGATGACGACCGCGGCGAGGCAGACGGCCAGGCCGAGAGCGGTCTGCACGTGGAAGGGCTCACGGAACATGAGGGCTCCCCACACCGCCGTGACCGGGGCCATGAGGAACATGAGCGTGTTGACCTTGGTGACTCCGGAGCGCCTCAGGATGAGCCAGTACAGCCCGTAGCCGCCGAAGGTGGACAAGGCCACCAGCCAGGTGATCGCGATCCAGAACGAGGTGTCGGCGGGCGGCTGCGCGGCTCCCGCGCTCACGGCCAGTGCGGTGAAGATGACGGCGCTGGTGGCGCAGTGAACGGTCATCGACACCGCGGGGGCGATCTGCGTACGGGAGCGGCCCTGCAGCAGCGTGGCCGCCACCAGCGAGAACATGCCGAGGAGCGGGATGAGATAGGCCCACCAGGCCGCGCCGGCGCCGGACGTGGCATCGGCCAGGGTGACCATGGTCACGCCGCCCACTCCCACGCCCAGGCCGAGCCACTGCCTGCGTGCGACGTGCTGGTGCAGCAACGGCCCGGCGAGTGCTCCGGCGACGAGCGGCTGGACGCCGTCGATCAGAGCCGTGGTGCCGCTGGAGACCCCGAGCTCGATCGCGTAGTAGACGGTGAGCAGGTAGCCGCTCTGCGAGAGCACGCCGATCGTGGCCTGCCGGGCGACGTCTCGCACCGTGAGGACTCTCCACGACGTTCCCGAGAGGGCGGCGACGATCATCAAGATGACCGCCAGGGGCAGGAAGCGCCACATCAGGATCGTGACCGTGGAGGCGGTGCCCACGCCGAGCTTGGCCCCGATGAAGCCGGAGCTCCAGCAGAGCACGAAAGCGATCGAGAGCAGGAAATTCACGACGGTGTCCCTCACTATACCGATCTGTATACCTATCCCTTCACTATACAGATCGGTATAATCCAGGTCATGGGCAGCGACGACAGGCTCCAGCGGATCACGATGACCCCCGCCGCACGGCGCGTCCTGGAGGCCGCCGCGAGGCTGTTCTACGAGCGCGGCATCCATGCCGTCGGGGTGGATCTGATCGCCGCCGAGGCCGGGGTGACGAAGAAGACTCTCTACGACCGGTTCGGCTGCAAGGAACAGATCGTCGTGGAGTATCTCGCGGATCGCGACGAACGCTGGCGCGCCTTCCTCGCCGGCCACCTGGACGCTGCACAGCCGGCGCCGGCGGCGCGCGTCCTGGCCGTCTTCGACGCGTCACGCGAGTGGGCCGCACAGCACAGCCACAAGGGGTGCAGCATGGTCAACGCCCATGCCGAGATCAGCGATCCGTCCCATCCGGCCTACCCGATCATCACGGGTCAGAAGCAGTGGATGCTCACCCTGTTCACCGACCTCGCCCGGGACATCACCCCGGAGAGGGCCGCTCACCTGGGCCGGACGCTCATGCTGCTCCACGAGGGAGCGCTCGTCGCCCAGGGCCTGAACATCTTCGCGGACCCCATCGGCTATGCCCGCGAACAGGCACACGCCCTTCTCGCCGCCGCGTGAGGCCCGTGACAACCGGTCAGGATTCGAGAAGCGGGGTCTGAGGGCCGCGGCTAGCGTGACGGTCATGGCTTCCATCGAATGCGTCACCTTTGAGGTGGCCGACCCCGAGGCTGCGGGTGACATCTACACCACCGCCTTCGATCTGGGCACCCGAGTGCGACTGCGGTCCCCGGCGGCACCGACGACCGGCTTCCGCGGGTTCACCCTGTCGCTCGTCGTGTCCCAGCCGGCCACCGTCAACGCACTCGTCGACGCCGCCCTCGGCGCCGGCGCCACGGTGTTGAAGCCGGCCGCGAAGTCGCTGTGGGGCTACGGCGGCGTGGTACAGGCGCCGGACGGGACACTCTGGACGGTCGCGTCCTCGTCGAAGAAGGACACCGGCCCGGCCACCCGGCAGATCGACGAGACCGTGCTCCAGCTGGGCGTCGCGGACGTGGCCGCGAGCAAGCAGTTCTACGTCGACCGCGGCTTCGCCGTGACGAAGAGCTATGGCCGCCGATACGTCGAGTTCGCCGCTCCGTCGAGTCCCATCAAGCTGTCCCTCTACAAGCGGCGCGCCCTCGCCAAGGTCGTCGGCGTCGCTCCCGACGGGACCGGATCGCACCGGCTCACCATCGGCAGCGACGCCGGGCCTTTCACCGATCCGGACGGCTTCGTGTGGGAGGCCGCCTAGCGACCCTCAGCGCGTCGCGTCCAGGACCGGTTTCACGTCGACGACCGGGGTGCCGTCGACCGCCTCGAGTCCGGCCACCCGCACCCGGAGCCCGTCGATCGCGAGCACCCGGACGCGGTGCAGACCGATCGGATTGGGCCGGTCGGAGGAACGGGTGCTGAAGACACCCGTCAGCGGGTTCCGCTGATCGTCACGCGGATGCACGGCCAGCACGGATCGGTCGGCGAGGTGCAGCCACGTGAGGACGAACACCTCATCGCCGACCGCAAGATCACGGACACCATCGGCCACTGCGGGATCGAACGCCAGCCAAGCGTCCGGAGCGCCCTCCACGCCCTGCTTCGGCGCGTGAGCGCGATCCACCAGGGGCGATGCCACGACTCCGATGGGACGAATCTCGTACGTCATGGCTCCTCTGTACCGTGGACCGGCCCGAGGCGCCAGGCGGCGGGGGAGGCGGACGCGCGTGCCGCGACCTGATCCCGCCTGACAGTCCCTTCGGAGAGCCTGTCAGACCGCTGTCAGCGCGCATGCGCAGTGTTGGGGGCGTTCAGAACGGACCGCGGTAGCGGTCCTGCCTCCAACTCCGCGGGAGACTCTCATGCCCCATCCACGCCGATGGTGGATCCTCGGCGTTCTCTGCATGGCGCTGCTCGTGCTCAGCGTCGACAACATGATCCTCACGCTGGCCATCCCCGCGTTCATGCGCGAGCTGGGAGCGGGCCCGGGTGACGTCCAGTGGATCCTCGACGCCTACATCCTGGTGTTCGCAGGGCTGCTGATCACCGCCGGGAGCCTGTCGGACCGGTACGGCCGCCGCAGGCTCCTGATCATCGGGCTGGTCATACTCGGCGGAGCGTCGCTGGCGGCGGCGTTCGCCACCCAGCCGTGGCAGCTCATCGCGTGCCGCGCATTGATGGGCGCGGGCGCGGCCCTGGCCATGCCGAGCACCCTGTCCGTCCTCATCGTCGTCTTCGACGACAACGAGCGGCGCAAGGCGATGTCGGTCTGGGGCATGGTGAGCATGGTCGGCCTCGTGGCCGGCCCCACTCTCGGCGGCCTGCTGCTCCAGCATTTCTGGTGGGGTTCGGTCTTCCTGGTCAACGTGCCGCTCGCCGCGCTCGGCATCATCGGCGCGTACGCCGTCGTGCCGGAGTCGCGAGGGCCGGCGCGGCGGGCCGACCCGCTGGGAGTGTTGTCGTCGATCACCGGGATGGCCGCGCTGGTGTGGGCGATCATCTCCCTGCCGCACGCCGGCTGGTCGGCTCCGGTCGTGATCGCCATGGGCGTGGCCGTCGTCGCGCTCGTCGCCTTCGCGAGGTGGCAGTCCCGTTCGCGGCATCCGATGGTGCCGCCGGCGCTGTTCCGCGACCGCGAGTTCACCGGGGCCGCGCTGTCGGTGGTGCTGCTGGTGTTCTCCACCGCCGCGGTGCAGCTGGCGTTGACGCAGTTCCTCCAGCTCGTTCTCGGCTACGGCGCGATGGCGGCCGCGCTCGCCTTCGTCCCGCTGGCCGTGGCCGTGGCGGCCTTCAACCTCGTCGGCGCCACGCTGGCCGGGCGGTTCAGCAACAAGGCGCTGATCGTCGCGGGCATGCTGCTGATCGCCGCCGCGCAGAGCGTCCTCGCGCTGATCGGTCCCGGTGACGGCTATCCGCTCCTGGCCGTGGGGCTGGTGGTGATGGGCGCCGGCACCGGTCTCGCCACCCCGAGCGTCTACGCCACGCTCATGGGCGCCATCCCGAAGGAGCACGCGGGAGTGGGCTCGGCGGTCAACGACACCATCCAGCAGGGCGGTATGGCGCTGGGCGTGGCGGCGCTGGGCAGCCTGCTGTCGGCCGGCTATTCCGCCGCTCTGCCTGCGGGCGTGCCGGAGGCGGCGAGGACATCTCTGACGGACGGGCTCGCCACGGCCGCCGCGACGGGGTCGGCCGATCTGGCGCGGGTGGCGCGGGAGGCGTTCCTGTCCTCCATGTCGTCGGTGAGCACCGCCGCCGCCCTGCTGTCGGTGGCCGGATCCGTGCTGGCCTTCGCCGTCCTGCGCGGCCGTGCCCCCGCATCACCATCTGATCGAGAAAGGAAGACTTATGCGACGACTTGACGTGACGGCCTACCAGACGGCGGAGCGACTGCTGCCGCATCACCGCGCCAAGCTGGTGTCCGGCGGCAGGATCAGGCCCGTGTGGATCGACGGCGGCGCCCGCTTCTGGTACCGGGCGGGTACGCGGTTCGTCCTCGTCGACCCGGCGGCGGGCACGCGCGCCGCGGCCTTCGACCACGAGCGGCTCGCCACGGCGCTGGCGAAGGAGTCCGGGCAGGACGTGGACGGGGCGGCGCTGCCGTTCAGCACGATCGAGCCGACCGGCCAGGCGGTCGAGTTCGCCGCTTTCGGCACGCACTGGCGCTGCGATCTGGAGACGTACGCGGTGGAGAGGAGCGAGCCGCGCCCGGCCGTTGCCTTCGTCGAGGTCGCCTCGCCCGACCAGCGGCACGCGGTCTTCCTGCGCGACCACGACGTGTGGGTTCGCAGGCAGGCCGACGGCCGGGAATGGGCGCTGACGTCCGACGGGGAGCCGGATCGCGACTACGCCACCGCCCCCGACTGGTGGCAGAACTCGGTCCTGGTCAGGAAACTGGGATTCCCGACCATGCCACCGGCGGCGGCGTGGTCGCCGGACGGGGCACGCGTGCTCACCCACCGGACCGATCAGCGTGGGGTGCGCCGTAACCACCGGGTCGAAGCCCTGCCCGCGGACGGCGGCGCTCCACGGCTGCACACCCAGCGGTACGCCCACCCCGGCGACGAGCGGGTGCCGCTGGCCGAGCTGGTGGTGCTCGACATCGTGACAGGCGCCGTCGTACCGGCCCGCGCGCAACCGCTGCCCATGTCCGTGGTCTCGCCCATGATGACACGATGGGCGTGGTGGGCCGCCGACGGCTCGGCGGTGTACTACCTCCGGCAGCCCCGTGACGGGCGCAGCCTCTCGCTGCACCGGCTCGACCCCGCCACCGGCCAGGTGAGCACGCTGCTCACCGAGTCCGGCGAGACCAGGGTGGAGCCCAACCAGTGGGCGGAGGGGCAGGCGCCGATGGTCGAGGTGCTCGGCGGCGGAACCGAGGTGCTCTGGTACTCCCAGCGCGACGGCTGGGGACACCTGTACCTGTACGACGCCCGCACCGGCGCGCTGCGCGGTCAGGTGACCTCCGGCGACTGGGCGGTCCGGGACATCCTGCATGTCGACGAGGCCGAGCGGGTGGTGTACTTCAGCGCCGCGGGGCTCGTCGCGGAGGACCCGTATCGCCGCTCGGTGTGCCGGGTCGGGCTGGACGGTCGCGGGTTCGCCCGGCTCACCGACGACGATCTCGACCACGACGTGACGGTGGCGGCGAACGGGGCCTGCTTCGTCGACGCGGCATCGACCACCGGCACACCGCCGGTGACGACCGTACGCGGCTGGACCGGTGAGGCGATCGTCGAGTTGGAGCGCGCGGACATCACCGGCCTCCTGGCGACCGGCTGGACGCCTCCGGAGCGTTTCCGCGTCAAGGCCGCCGACGGGGTCACCGACCTCTACGGTGTGCTGTACCGGCCGCACGGGTTCGATCCCTCCCTGCGCTACCCGGTCGTCGACACCCCCTATCCAGGGCCGCAGACCAACCGTGTCCACCCCACCTTCGACCCCGGCCTGCTCGGCCACGAGGCCGAGGCGATGGCCGCGCTCGGCTTCGTCGTGGTCGCCGTCGACGGGCGGGGCTCACCGGGACGCGACAAGGCGTTCTCCGACGCCTCACTCGGCAACCTCGGCGACGCCTCCGACCACGTCGCCGCGCTCCGGCACCTGGCGCGGACCCGGCCGTGGATGGACCTCGACCGGGTGGGCGTGGTCGGCATCTCCGCCGGCGGCCACCAGGCCGTGCGGGCCATGCTCGACCATCCGGGTTTCTACAAGGCCGGGATCTCCAGCTGCGGGACCCACGAGCTACGGCAGGTGCACGCCGGGCACGCCGAGTTGTACCACGGGATGCCCGGCGAGGCCGACTACGCCCGGGCGTCCAACGTGGAGAGGGCCGACCGGCTGGCGGGCAAGCTCCTGCTGATCCACGGCGGCATGGATCCCAACGTCCTGCCCGATCACACGATGCGTCTGGCCGAGCGGCTCATCACCTTGGACAAGGACGTCGAGATGCTCATCGTTCCCGGCGCGGAGCACCTCTTCTTCGGCTACGAGCACCATGTGTACCGGCGCAGGTGGGACTTCCTGGTGCGGCACCTGATGGGGACGGAACCACCCGAGCACCGCATCACGCCTCTCGTCTTCGACGCCGACTTCCTGTCGGCGTGGTTCTGAGGCTCACGTAGCCAGCCGGTCGAGCGCCCGATCTCTGGGCAGCTGAGCGCCCCGGCGGTACGCCTGGCCGTACCCCGGGGCGCCGAGCCGTTCGACCAGCTCGGCGACCAGGGCGCGCAGCTCCGGATCGCCCTGGTCGAACACCCCGCGGATCGCCTGGCTCATCCCCAGGGCGGTGGCCGCCCCGCCCGGATCCCCCTCAGCCAGGAGCAGCCGGGCCAGCAGTTCCGCCGCCGGGGCGACGTCGCGCGCGGCGAACGCGGCCCTGACGGCGCTGGGGAACCTGCGCCGTGCCTCCGCCGTCCTCCCCGCGGCCAGCAGGGTGGCCACCCGCGCCGGCGCGACCAGGGCCTCGGTCGTCTCCTCCAGGACCGACAGCTCCCCGGCCAGCGCCTCCAGCCGGTCGAGCGCCTGGTCCGCCTGCGCTCCGTCGCCACGGCGGCGGTGCAGGTCGGCGACGCAGCGCTGCAGCTCCAGCTCGGCGTGCCGCTGGCCCCGGCCGCTCATCCGCCGTCGCGCCTCCGCCACGTCCCGCCACGCGCCCTCCATGTCGCCGCCACGCATCCGTGCGGTCGCCAGCCAGGTCCGATGCCAGGTCTCCTCCTCCGAGCCCAGCTCGGAAGCCAGGAGGACACCCCGTTCCGCGGCGATGATCGCCCGGTCGTGCTCGCCCCGGACGGAGTGGGCCTGCGCCGTGCTGATCAGCGCCAGCGCCAGCCCCTGGCGTTCGCCCACCTGTTCGTACCGGCGCAGCGCCTCCGCCCGCGCCGACGCGCCACCCTGCCAGTCACCACGGTCGGTGCGCACGTACGCCTCCACCCAGCAGGCGCACGCCCGCGCCCACGGTTCCTTGTGGTCGCGGGCCCGCCGCAGCTCGCGTTCGGCCAGGTCGTCGAGGCCGAGAAAGAACGCGGTCGGCAGGACCACCGGCACCAGGATGGGAAAGCGTTCCATCGCGCCGGTGCGGACGCAGTCGTCGATCAGCGAGCGGGCCTGCTCCCCGCCGGGCAGGTGCCCGCTGTTGCCGGCCAGCACGCGAACCGCGGTGAAGGCGGCCCTGACGTCGCCGGGCAGCAGGTCACCGAAGCCGAGCACCTCCTCCAGCAGCGACTCGGCCCTGGGGTCGAACCGCACCATGTTCCAGTACCAGGTCAGGGCGGGCAGGAACCGCCAGGCCGAGCCCGCGTCGCCGGCCGCCACGGCCATCCGCAGCGCGAGCACGAGGTTGTCGTACTCGGCGTCGAAGACCGCCATCGAGGTCACCTGCTCGCGAGTGTGCAGCAGCGGCTCGTGCTGCTCGGCCAGCCGCCGGAAATGCCGTACGAATCGGGCTTCCACCGCCTCCCGTTCACCGGCCTCCAGCAACTGCTCCGCCGCGTACGCCCGCACCGTCTCCAGCATGCGATACCTGGGCCGCGGCTCGCTGCCCGCCTCCACCATGGACTTCTCGACCAGCGAATCCAGCACGTACGCGGTGGCCCTGTCGTGGTCGTCGTGGTCGTCGGCATCGCCGGAGCACACCGCCTCCACCGCGGCTTCCGCGGCCCCGCCGGGGAACACCGACAACCGCCGCGCCAGCGTCCGCTCGGCCTCGGCCAGCGATGCCCAGCTCCACTCGACCACCGCGCGCAGCGTGCGCTGATGCGCGGGCGCCGCCCTGTTGCCCGAGGCGAGGAGCCGGAACCGGTCATCCAGCCGGCTCGCGATCTGACCGATGCTCATCGAACGCAGCCGGGCCGCGGCCAGCTCCAGCGCCAGCGGCAGCCCGTCCAGGCGCCTGCAGACGTCCACCACCGAGCCCGCCGTCGACTCGTCCAGCGCGAACCCGGGCCGCACACGGGCGGCCCTGTCGAGAAACAGCCGCACCGATGCCGTCGCGGCGGCCTCTCCTGTCGTCGCGGGGACGTCCAGCGGCCCGAGCCGGCACAGCGCCTCACCGACGATTCCCAGCGACTCCCTGCTCGTGGCGAGGACGGTCAGGTACGGCAGGCGGTCGAGCAGCCGGTGGGCCAGCTCCGCGACGTCCGCCACCAGGCGCTCGCAGTTGTCGAACACCAGCACCGCCGCACCGCCCGCGAGCAGCGCGGCCATGGCGTCGACCGGTTCCCGCGGTCCGGGGCGCCGTTCAGGACGGCGTGGACCGGAGGAACCCAGCGCGCCGAGCACGGCGTCGGTGAGCCGGTCAGGCGTGTCCACCCCGGACAGGGGGACGAACCACACCCGGCCGCTCCGGTAGGCCGGGTGCCGGGTCAGTGCCTCCACCGCCAGCCTGGTCTTCCCCACGCCGCCGGGACCGACGACGGTGACCAGCCGGGAGGTCTCCAGCAGCTCCAGCAGCAGTTCCAGCTCATCCTGCCTGCCGACGAAGCTGGTCAGCCACCGTGGCAAGCGGGGCTCGGCGTGCCGGACGGGCCCGTCCAGCTCGCCGCGGAGCATCGCGAGATGCGTCTCCCGCAGCTCATGGGAGGGATCGACGCCGAGCTGCTCGGCCAGCGCGGCACGCGTCTCCTCGTACACGGCTAGCGCGTCGGACTGCCGTCCGGCCGCGTGCAGAGCCCGCATGCGCAAGGCGGCCAGCCGTTCCCGCAAGGGGTGCCGGTCGCCGGCCGTCTCCAGGTCGGCCAGGACCTCGTGGTGCCTGCCGAGCCTCACCTCGGCGTCGAAGCGGTCCTCGGCCGCCGCCACCCGCGACTCCTCCAGCCGCGCCGCCGCCTCGCCGGCGAACGGGACGTCACTCAGATCGGCCAGCGCGGCGCCCTTCCACAGCCCGAGGGCCTCGCCGAACGTGGCGGCCGCCGCCTGCGGCCGATCGGCGGCCAGCTCCCGCCTTCCCCGCGCGGTCAGCTCCTCGAACCTGTGCGCGTCCACGTTCTGCCCGCGCACCACGAGCCGGTAGCCGCCCGCCCGCGACTCCAGCTCTCCGGCTCCCCGCAGGGCCCTGCGCAACCGGGACACCAGCGCCTGCAGCGCGTTGGCGGCGTCACGCGGCAAGTCGGCGGCCCACAGCGCGTCGATCAGCGTCTCGGCCCGCACCATCCGTCCAGGGGAGAGGGCGAGCCTGGCCAGCAGCAGGCGGACCCGGCGACCTCCGATCTCGATCGGCGCCCCGTCATCGGTGTAGGCCCGTATCGGCCCCAGCAACTCGATCCGCACACCACCAGCCTCTCAGAAGGTCATCGAGTGGCCGGGGGGTGGTTGCTACACCTGTAGCAGCCGGTGCTACAACTAGCGTCATGACAGAGGCCATCACCCGGCTCGGAAGGTGCACGTTGTGCGAGGCGATGTGCGGCCTGCGCGTCACCACGTCCGGCAACCGCATCGTCGGCATCCGAGGCGACGAGGACGACTCCCTGTCCGCCGGGCACATCTGCCCCAAGGCGCTCGCCCTGGCCGACCTCCGCGACGATCCCGACAGACTGCGCTCGCCCGTCCGGCGCACCGAGGACGGCTGGCGGGACATCTCGTGGGAGGAGGCGTTCGACCTGGTCGCCGAGCGTTTCGCGCGGCTCCGGCGGCGGCACGGCGCCGACTCGGTCGCGGTCTACCTGGGCAACCCCGTGACGCACAGCCTGGGCGCGATGACGCACGCTCCCGCGTTCGCCGACCTGCTCGGGACGCGCAACCGGTTCTCCGCGAGCTCGGTCGACCAGCTTCCCCATCAGGTGGTCGCCCGGCTGCTCTACGGCAACCAGTGGTTGCTGCCGGTCCCCGATGTCGATCGCACCGCGTACTTCCTGGTCTTCGGCGCGAACCCGGCCGTCTCCAACGGCAGCCTGATGACGGCGCCGGGGATGGGCCGCAGGATCCGGGCACTGCTGGCGCGGGGCGGCACGATGGTGCTCTTCGATCCGCGGAGGACCGAAACCGCCAGACTGGGCGCCGAGCACCACTTCGTCCGGCCGGGGACCGACGCGGCGCTCATCCTGGCCATGGTGCGGGTCATCCTGGACGAAGGTCTGGCGCGCCCCGCCGCCTACATCGACGGCCTCGACGAGGTGCGTGACGTTCTCGCACCCTTCGAGCCCGAGCGGGCCGAGGCCGCCGCCGGGGTCGAGCCCGGCACGGTCCGGAGGGTGGCCAGGGAGTTCGCGACCGCACCCGCGGCCGCGTGCTACGGCCGGATGGGCGTGTCCACGCAGCGCTTCGGCACGCTGTGCCAGTGGGGCATCCAACTGCTCAACATCGTCACGGGCAACCTCGACCGGCCCGGCGGCACGCTGCTCACCAGGCCCGCCGTCGATCCGATCAGGACGAGGCAGATCGACCCCGGCCACCAGGGCAGGTGGCGCAGCCGGGTGCGGGGGCTGCCCGAGTTCGGCGGCGAACTGCCGGTGGCCACGCTCGCGGAGGAGATCCGCACGCCGGGGCCCGGTCAGGTACGCGGCCTGCTCACGGTGGCGGGGAACCCGGTGTCGTCCACGCCGGGCGGGCCCGCGCTGGACGAGGCGCTCGCCGGTCTTGACTTCATGGCCTGCGTGGACTTCTACGTCAACGAGACCACGCGGCACGCGGACGTGATCCTCCCGCCGACGGAACCGCTGGAACGCGATCACTACGATCTGATCTTCCACATGCTGGCCGTCCGCAACACCGCCCGCTACGTGCCGGCGGTCTTCCCCAAGCCGCCCGGTGCCCGGCACGACTGGGAGATCTTCCGCGAGCTGGGTCGCAGGTACGGCCGGTTCCTCCGGTCCCGCGCCTGGCGTGCCGCGCTCATGCTGAGGATGCCGCCGGAGCGCATCGTGGACCTTGGCCTGCGGACCGGCCCGTACCGCCTGTCGCTGAAGAAGTTGCGGCGCAGCCCCCAGGGGGCGGATTTCGGTGAGTTGCGGCCCAGCCTGCCTCGGCGGCTGCAGACACCGCGCAGGCGCGTGCACGCCGCCCCGCCGTCCCTGGTCGCGGCGGCCGAGGAAGCGGTCTCCGAGCTGCTGGAGCCGCCGGAACCGGGCGCCCTGCTGCTGGTCGGCCGCAGGCAGTTGCGGGGCAACAACTCGTGGATGCACAACTCCGGCCGCCTCGTGAAGGGCAGGGCACGTCACCATCTGCTGATGAATCCCGGCGACATGGCGGCGCGCGGCCTGGGGGAGGGCGACCTCGTGAGCGTGCGTTCGCCTGCGGGCGTGCTGACGGTGGAGGCGAGCGCCAGCCAGGACATGATGCCGGGTACGGTGAGCCTGCCGCATGGGTACGGTCACGCCCTGCCGGGGGTTCGGCTGTCGGTCGCCCGGCGGCTGCCCGGCTCCAGCGTCAACGCCCTCACCGACCCTGCCAGCCTCGACCAGGTCAGCGGCACGGCGGTGCTCAACGGAGTGCCGGTCACCGTGGAGCGATGCCGGTGAGGACGCGCCGGCAGCGCGCCGCGGACGCGGCGATCGAGGTGATCGCCGAGCAGGGCATGCGAGGCCTGACCCACCGCGCGGTCGACGCCCGCGCCGCGTTGCCGCCAGGGAGCACGAGCAGTTGTTTCCGCACCCGGCTCGCGCTGCTCGACGGGGTGGTGAAACGTATGCGGGAGCTGGACGAGGCCACGATCGTACGGATCCCTCCCCACGCGTGGAACAGCAGGGAACGGTCCACGGCCGCCCTGGTCGGCCTGCTGGAGCACTGGCTGGGCCCGGCCAGGACACGGACCAGGGCGAGGATGGAGCTCTATCTCGACGCCGCGGCCCACGCCGCGCTCCGGGCCGGACTCGACGCCGCGAGCGAGGTGTTCCTCCGCATGGCCGCCGATGGCATGCGGGCGGTTGGGGTGCCCGGCGCCGACGACGCGGCGCGCATGCTGGTGGCCCAGCTCGACGGCGTGCTGTTCGACGCCCTTGCCCGCCCTGCCCCTGCGGACGGCGGCGCATGGGTGCGTTACGCCGCAGAGACGATCATGCGTGGGGTTCCCCTGTCCGATCAGGAACACGAGCCCGGCCTCGGTTGAAGGCGTGTGCGGCCCACGGCCGGGGCCGTCGCCCCTGGAGCACGTCCACCCGGCCGCACCCGAGCTTTTTCACCGGCGCGACGCCATGTGCGCCCCGCCCCGGCCCGCCGTCCACGTGCGCTGACCGTGCACCGCGTGCGGCTCCGGCCGCCGCGGGCGCGCAGACCAGGGTCGTCAGGTCGTCGGCGGGTTCGACGCGTCGGCGGACGACCGTGCGACGTGCCCGGAGCCGGTATGGACGTACGGCGTACCGGCCTGGGCGGGGAGTGTGACGACGACCTCGAAACCGCCGCCGGCCGCCGGGCCCCAGTGGACGGACCCGCCGTAGGCGGAGACGCGCTCCCTGATGCCCAAGAGCCCGTGCCCGCCGGTGGAGGAATGCTCGTACGGCGCGGTCACGCCGCGGCCGTCGTCGGTGATGCGGAGTTCGAGCGCGTCATCCCCATAGCGCAACCGCACCTGCGCCGTGTTCACACCGGGTCCTGCGTGCTTTCGCGTGTTGGTCAGCGCCTCCTGCACGATGCGGTACGCCGCGAGGTCGACGCCGCTCGGCAGGTCGCGTGGTTCGCCGTGCACGGTGAGCTTGACGGGCAGGCCCGAGCGTCGTACGTCCTCGACCAGCCGCTCGAGTTGCGCCAGGCCCGGTTGCGGCGCGTAGGGGTCGCGGTCCGGCCTGCCGTCCCGCAGCACCTCCAGCATGTGCCGCATCTCGGCGAGCGCGTTCTGGCCGATGTCGCTGATCGCCGTCAGTGCTCGCTGCGCGGATTCGGGCCGGCTGTGCATGCAGTGTGCCGCCCCGTTGGCCTGCACGACGATGAGGCTGAGGCTGTGCGAGACGATGTCGTGCATCTCCCGCGCGATCCTGGCGCGTTCCGCGGCGGCGGCGATCCGTGCCTGGTTGTCCCGGTCCCGATCGAGTTGCTCGGCGCGTTCCCGCAGTCCCGCCACGTAGGCGCGGCGCGTGCCGATGGTGTGACCCCACATCCACACCGACACGACGAAGATCGTGGCGGTGCACAGTTGGAAGGCCATCTCGAGTGGACGGCCTCCCCACCGCAGTGCGGCGAGGACGGCACCGAGCTCGACGACTGCCGCCGCCGCGACCGACACGCGCCGGTCACGGCTGGCGGCGACAGTGTAGAGCCCGGCGAGGAGCATGACGTTGGCCCACGCCGGGATCACTCCGAGCACCCACTGGGCGAGGGACACGAGGGCCGTCGCCGCGAAACTCGCGACCGGGTGGTCCCGGCGGTGGACGTACGGCAGGCACAGGCCCGCGGACACCAGCAGCGCGACGGGGTAGCGCGCCAGGTTCCCGGGGACGTACGCGGCCTGCACGGGCACGTTGACCACGAACACCGCCGCGGCCACGGCGCCGTCGACCACACGAGGATGCGCCCGCGCCCACGTCACCATTACGTTAGACACACTCGCAGTGTAGGAAGTCGGTCCGGGTGGTGATCGCCGTCAACGCACATCCGGACATTTCTGGATGTGCCCACCGTAGTCGCCCGCACGTCCCCAGGAAGGGGAGCAACGCACGATGATCCGCGTCGTACTGGTCGATGACCAGGAGTTGGTGCGGGTGGGCTTCCGCATGGTCCTCGACGTGGAGCCGGACATCGAGGTCGTCGGCGAGGCCGGCGACGGCGAGACCGCCGTGGAGCTGCTGCGGGCCGTCGCGGCGGACGTCGTTCTGGTGGACATCCGCATGCCACTGCTGGACGGCGTGGAGACGACCCGCCGCATCCGTGCGGCGGCCGACGGGCCGCGCGTGCTGATCCTGACGACCTTCGACCTGGACGAGTACGCCTACGCGGCGCTCAAGGCCGGAGCCAGCGGCTTCATGCTCAAGGAGGTCTCGCCGCCGGACCTGTTGTCCGCGATCCGCGCCGTGCACTCCGGCAACGCGGTGGTGGCGCCCAGCACGACACGGCGGCTGCTCGACCGCTTCGCCGGTCGGCTCGTCACCGACGACGACCCGCGCACGCCGGAGTCGCTCGAGGTGCTGACCGCACGCGAACGTGAAGTGCTCGTGCTGGTGGCTCGGGGCCTGTCGAACGCGGAGATCGCCGACCGGCTCCACCTGGCCGAGGCGACGGTCAAGGCCCACGTGGGCCGGTTCCTGACCAAGCTCGACCTGCGCGACCGGGTGCAGGCGGTGGTGCTCGCATACGAGACCGGTCTGGTCGAGGTCAGACCCAAGTCGTAAGCACCGCCGGTTGTTCGCCCTGAGGCCTAGAGAAAAAGCTCGACCTGGGGCCGACGCGGCCGCCTGACCGGCCGTACCAGGATGTCGGCATGATGACGAGATCGATCGCGCTGGTGGCCGCCGCGTGTCTCATGGCGACGGGCTCGACCGTCCCGGCCGCCGCCATGACCGCAGAGAAGATCGCCTGGAAGGACTGTCCTGGCGATGCCGTCCAGGGCACCGAGATCCGGTGCGCCGACCTCTCGGTTCCCGTGGACTGGCACCGCCAGAAAGACGACCGCACCACCGTCCGGCTGGCGAAACTTCCGGTCCAGAACCCCGCGCAGCGAGTCGGCTCGCTGCTGGTCGACCTGGGGGGCGATGGGTCCACGGCCGCGAACCTGCCGGGGATGAAGGACTACCTGGCGGAGCTGACCCGGTGGTTCGACGTCATCGCGTTCGACGCGCGAGGGCGAGGCGGCAGCAAGGGTGTCACGTGCGACACCGGGCCGGCCTATACCGCCTTGATGTTCTCCGGTGACAAGCAGACGTGGGACCGGTTCGTGCGGGACAACCGCAAGTGGGAGACCGCCTGCAGGAAGGCGGCGGGCCCGCTGGCGGGCAACCTGGATTCGTGGCAGGTGGCCCACGACATGGAGGCGATCCGGCACGCGCTGGGCGAGGGCAGGCTGAGCTACTACGGCAATTCCTACGGCACGGTGTTCGGCAAGGCCTACGCCGAGCTTTTCCCCACCAAGGTGCACCGGATGTATCTCGACAGCGTGGCCGAGCACACCGAGCGCTCACCCATGAAGGCCCTCGTGGCGACAGCCGAGCTCGTGGGCGACAAGTTCGAGCGGTTCGGCAAGTGGTGCGAGAGCGATGCCGAGTGCGCGCTGCACCCCAGCAACGCCCGAGACGTGTGGGATCAGCTGACGGCACAGGCGAGCCGGGACCCGCTGCCCGCCCCCGAGGCCGGTCAGGGCAAGACCGTCGACCCGGTGCAGTTGCGCATCAACGCGTTCCTTTCCGTGCCCAAGGAGTCCCGGTGGCCGCGGTTCGCTCAGGCGCTGGCCAAGGCCCGTGCGGGTGATGCGAGTGAGCTCTACATCACGCCCTCCGACGTTCCGACCGGCATCCGCGTCGACGGCCTGGCGTGGTGCGCCGACTTCCCGTTCACCCAGGACTGGAAGGGAATGACCGCGATCGAGCGCCGGCTCCGCGCGATCGCGCCACGCGCCGGCTGGCTGATGGCGAAGATGAACCATGGCCGGTGCGTCGGGCTGCGTCACCAGGGCTCCTTCCCGCCGCACGCCATCGCGCCCAAGGGGCTGCCCCCGGTGCTGCTCGTGAGCGGGCTGCGCGACGCCACCACTCCGCCTGCCGGTGGCCGGCTGCTGGCCGACCAGTTGCCGGGCTCGACCTGGGTCCGCGCCGACTCCGACCACGCGGTCTACCTGTCAGGCAACCGCTGCGTGCGCGACATCGTGCACCGCTACCTGCGAACGGGCGACCGTCCAGCACCGGGCCGCGTGTGTCCCGCCTGACAGAGGCCGTCTTGGCAGCCGCCGCCACAGGCTTTCGGCCTGGTCTGGACGGATCAGGTCTCCTGTGCACCCTCACTGTCAGGGCCCGTACGACGTCGGAGACGGCGTGGATTTCGGCGTGCCGGTGAGCCCGCGCGGTGGGCGGCACGGGCTCACGTCAGTGGGCGGTCGAGGCGCGTCAGTGGGTGTCGAGAGCGACGGCGATGTCGGTGATGGTCAGGGGGAACGGGTAGTCGCCGACGGGGGTGGCGGCGCCGGTGAGCAGGTCGACCGTGTTGAGCGTCGCGTCGCCGTCCACGACGAGGGTGGCGAAGGCCGAGTTCGAGATGGTCTTGCCGTTGCTCAGGTCGCTGTAGATGTCGAGACCCGCGTTCGTGGCGACAGGCATGCCGAGCGCGCCGGTCGGGGCCAGCAGGCCGTTGTTGGCCGGTGACTGGATGACGATCTGCGCGGTCGTGGTGTTGACGTCGAACAGCGTGGTCGCGGTGTCGCCGTTGAGGTCGTTGTTGGTGTAGGCGGCGGCGGTGACCCCACCGGCCGGCGAGCCGGGGCCGTTGCTCAACGGGGTGTCCGACACCGTCGTGCCGTCGTTGAGGTTGTGCCGCAGGTTCTGGCCGTTGTCGCTGATCACGCGCAGCCGGTCGGCGGCGGGATTGAAGTCGACGCCGAACGCCGTGCCTTTGAGCCCCACCTTCAGCTGGGAGACCTTGGTGACGACCACGTCCTGGTTGCCCGTCGGGAGCGAGATCGTGTAGATGCCGCCGTGGTTGCCGACGGCATAGAACTTGCCGTCCTGCACCCGGAAGTCGATCCCGATCACGAAGGTGTCGGTGACCAGCCCGGTGATCCGCCTGACCCAGTTGAGCTCTTCTGGCTTGTCGGTGGTGAACGTGGCCATCAGCCTGCCGTCATCGGTGATCCCGTACGCCCGCAGCGAGGTGGCCGCGGCTGAACGGGAGCTTTCCGCCAGGCTGGTTCCTGCCGGTCCGACAACGATGGCCGCCGCTGTCGCGAACGCGATCAGTAAGGCGACCTTTCTCGTGATCCGTGCTCGCATAGGGTGCTCCTCCATCGAGTTGTGCCGGCACGTTCAGGCAGCCCTTTGTCGCCTGCATTGACCGGCGTGTTGGCAGGCAGCACCAGCTTGTCCGGAGATGGCGGACGTGTCCTCGTGACAAATGTCAAAGTGCCCTGCCAGGAGAAAGGCCGCCTTTGTCATCAAGCGCAACCGCCTCGCGTACCGCGGGGGCGATCTCTCCGCCCCAGCGGCCGAGGGAGACGAGGTCCTGCATGCCGTGATCGGCGGCGAAGAGGGTGAAACCCGATGCGCCGTGCTCCAGCACGGCCCCGGTCAGCTCCTCGACCCACTGGGAGACGGAGCCGCCGAGCCACCGGCCGTCGCGGTCGCGCGTCGAGGTCAGCGGCCGGTCGGTGATGCGTCCCGGGAAGTTGAAGATCGTACGGATCTCGCGGGGATCGCGGCCCGCGGCCGCGGCCGCTTCGTCGATGATCGGCCGCGACGTCCGGTAGCGCTCGCTGAGCCAGTCGGCCGCGTGACCGGGGATCCAGCCGTCGGCCACCCGGCCGGTGGCGGCCAGGGACTTCGGGCCGACCGATCCGGTCCACACGGGAGGAGCGGCCACGGGAGCGGGCTCGATCCGGTCCACCTGGTAGTGACATCCCTGGTAGGTGACCGGTGGGCCTCCGCCCGACAGCAGCTTGATCAGGACGATCGCCTCCTCGAAGGCGTCCACGGCGTCGCCGGGTGACAGGCGTGGCACTCCCATGTCGGCGATGCGGTCCCACAGGCCCCCCGCGCCCACCCCGAGCACGACGCGGCCGCCCGACAGCGCGGACAGTGAGGTCACGGTGCGCGCCAGCAGGGGAGCGGGCCGGGTCGGCAGGTTGGTGACGTTGGCGAAGCCAGCGATGTGCTGAGTGCGCCCGAGGACGAAGCCGAGGGAGGCGTACGCGTCCAGGCGGCCGCCGATGTAGGGGTGGTCGGACAGCGAGAAATGGTCGAGCCGGTCACGGTCGGCCTGTTGAACGGTGCGCAGCAGATGTGACGTCTCATCGATGCCGCTGTGCGCGCCGAAGCCGAAGACGATTTTCTGTCCGGACATGGTTCTGTCCTTCGTTCGAGGGATTCCGGTGGGCGATCCGCCCGCGAAGGGTGTGCCGCAGACACGGGAAGGCGGCTCCTGCCAGAGCCGGTCCACCGAGGCCCGGGCACCCGCCGAACCTCCGCCGATGACCGCAACCGTACGCCCGGCACTCCGCGGGATCGCCCATTGAGTTCGTGTCACGAACTATAGTAGTTCGTAGAACGAATCGCAAAACGCCCGTCCGTGCACGGCCTTTCCGCCCGTTCTCCCGGGGTCCACGGCGGACCGGCCTTGCCCCATCGTGCTGCCCTGTCAGGCGGAGATGACGCACGGGAGCGTTCAGTTCGCTGAGCGAACTGCTGAGATCGGCGAGCGCTCAGCCCGCGTTCGACAGGCTGGGCGACGACTCCGCTTCCGGGCCGTCCCCCTGTCCCCGGTTCCTGGCCTGCGTCGAAAGGGCGTCCAGCTTGGTGTGCAGGCGCGCCAGCTCCTCCATGATCGTCCTGAGCCGGTCGTCGGTGCGCTGCTCCTCCGCGGAGGTGCTCTCGTCGTCCATTGCGTTGACGACGACCGCGATGAACAGGTTCAGCACCACGAAAGAGGACACCACGATGTAGGCCACGAAGAAGACCCAGGCCCAAGGATGAGCACCCATGATCTGGTCGGCGATTTCCGGCCAGCCCTCCCCGGTCATCACCTGGAACAGGGTGAACAGGGAGGTCGGAATCTCGGCGAACTCCGGCGCGGTCCGCCCGAACCACTGGGTGGCCATCACCGCCGCCACGTACATGATGATGATCAGCAGGCCGAGGATGGAGGCCATGCCGGGAATGGCGGCCATCAGCGCGGAGGTGACCCTGCGCATGCTGGGCACCACGGTGACCAGGCGCAGCGCTCGCATGATCCGCAAGGTGCGGAGCACGGAGGCCGGCCCGGAGGCGGGCACCAGCGCTATCCCCACGATGGCGGCGTCGAACCAGTTCCACGGGTCCTTGAAGAACGCGCCCCGGTGGGCGTAGAGGCGGGCGGTGAGCTCCAGCACGAACACCCCCACCACTACGCGATCCACGACGTGGAGCGGCTCGCCGATCCACCCCATCACGAAGGAGGAGGTCTCACAGCCGATCGTGATCGCGTTGAGCACGATGACCGCCATGATCGCCCGCTCGAACCGCGGGTGGGCGAGGAGGGCGCGCACGCGTTCTCGATCCAGCAACGTTCAGCCTCCAATGTCGGCGCCGGGGGCGTCGATCATCGTATGAGGTGAGATCTGCTGAGCAACGACCGGCATGCTCGTCCTGCCCTGCCCTGCCCGGCTTGTCGGTGGCGGGCATCGTGCTGAGCGGTCGGCCTTCGAACCCGCCGCCGGCGACGATCACCTGATCGCTGACGTGGTCGGCCTCTGGATGAAACCGAACGCCACGGCGTTGTTGACGATGACGCCGCCGAAGGCGTCCACCGCCGCGCCGACGAACGCCGGAGCGAAGCCGTCGCCGGTGATGCTGCCGGCGAACGGCAGCGCCGTGCCGCCGTGGACCTCCACCGCAACCCCGCGGGTCGCCCGGCACAGGTCCTTCCAGGAGAGCGTGACGGCGCTGGTCCTGGCGGTGTTGTGCGACGACTCCTGACGCTGGGCGCGCGGCCCGGCCCGGAGGTCCGCCGGCGGCTCCGCGCCTGACCGCGTCGAGGGTCAGGGCGGCCGGGTCGTCAGGCGTTCTCGGCGTCGACCGCGTCCGCGAACGCGCGCATGGACGTGAAGGTCCAGTCCGGGGTGACGCCGGCCGACGGCTCCGGTGTCGCGCCCCAGCCCGCGTTGTCGTGACGGCGGTTGATCCACACCGTCGGCAGGCCCGCGGCCTTGGCCGGCACGTGGTCGTGGAACAGGCTCTGCGCCACGTGCAGCAGCCTGCCCTCGGTCACTCCGAGCCGCTCGGCCTCGCGCGCCAGCGCCTCGAAGTTGCGGGGATCGGGCTTGTAGGAGCCGATGTCCTCGGCGGTGAGGACGCTGGTGAAGGTGGTGCCGAGGCGCTTGCCGGAGCCGGCGAAGGAGGCGCGGTCCACGTTGGACAGGATGATGAGCTTGTAGCGCCGCGAGAGCCGCTCCAGCGCCTCCGCCGAGTCGGGGAACGCCGGCCAGTCCGGCACGGAGACCGCCAGCGACTCGGCCTCGTCGTCGCTGACCGGCACGCCGAGCTGCGCGCCCAGGCCGCGCATCGCCCGCGCGAGGATCCTCGGGTAGAGGTCGCCGGGGTGGTCGGCCTCGGCCTGCGCCTCATGCGTCGAGTACGCCGTCAGCAACTGCTCGCCGGTCATCCGCAGGTCATGCGCGCCGGCCCATGTGCGCAGCACGGTCGCGATGCCGGCCTCCCAGTCGATGAGGGTCCCGTAGCAGTCGAAGCTGAGGGCGTCGAAGTCGTTGACGTTCACTGTGCGTGCTCCTGGATGAGGTCGAGGTAGAAGCGTTCCGAGTCGTCGCAGTGCGTGTGCCAGGCGGCCTTGGCCCGCTGGACGTCGCCGGAGCGCAGCGTCTCGAGCAGTAGCTCGTGCTCGCGCGCCAGGTCGGAGACGCTGTCGTAGGTGGGGCGAAGCTGGGCGATGAGCAGGCGCAGCTCGGCGCTGAGCTCGTCGAAGGTGCGCAGCAGACGGGCCGAGCCCGCGGCCACGAACACGGCCCGGTGGAACGCCACGTCATGGCCGGCGACCACGTCCCACGAGACGTCGTCGCCCAACGCGGAGCACGCCTGCGCCGCCGATGCGATGCCGGTGAGCGGCCGCGCCAGCGACATGATCATCTCGACGGCGGCCGTCTCGATCGGGCGACGCAGCCGGCCCAGGTCGATCGCGTCCTCGGCGGTGAACGACCGGACCTGCGCGCTGCGTCCGCGTCCGCGATCGAGTAATCCTTCCGCCACCAGCGTCTGCACGGCTGCGCGCACCGTGGGCCGGGCCACGCCGAACTCCTGCGACAGGTCGGTGTCGCGTAGCTGATCCCCGCCCCGGTAGCGGCCGGACAACAACCGGCGGCGCAGCTGGTCGGCGACCGCGTCCGCCACGGTGACCGTGTGAATCGACATGGCTAACTGTATAACAGCTATACAGTTGGCCAGGCAAGCGGCCACAGCAGGCGGCACCGCACCGGCCCGGGCTAGTGGCGCGCGAGGGCCGGGCTAGCGGGATCGTGAAACATCCGGTTCGTGGATCTCCTGCTCGTCGCGTGCCAGGCCCTCATCGGGACCGTGTCCGCCGTCACGGCGATCCCGGAGTCGTTCAAGGACAGGCTGGGGAGAGTGTGATGCAGTACTTGGTCGCCGCGGTCGGGCTGGTCGGGCTGCTGTGCATGGTGAACCTGCTGCTGACCGTCGGCGTGATCCGCCGGCTGCGCGGCCCGGGCACGAGCACGCCGCCGCCGACGATGGCGGAAGGCCTCTCGCCCGGCACGACGGTCCCGCGGTTCGCCGCCATGACCACGAGCGGTGAGCCGATCTCCGACGAGCTCCTGGGCGCACCCGCGCTGGTCGGCTTCTTCTCCCAGGGTTGCCAGCCCTGCAAGGAACTGCTCCCGCTCTTCGTGGAGCGGGCACGCGGCACGTCGGACGCCGTGCTCGCCGTGGTCGCCGCCGACCCCGGCGAGGACTCCGTGGCCGACATCGGACCCCTCGCGGAGGTGGCACGTGTCGTCACGGAGGCGCACCAGGGGCCCCTCCAGGCGGCGTTCAGGGCCAACGCGTACCCGACGGTCATCACGATCGACGCGGGGGGCACGGTCGCCTTCAGCGGCCACACCATGCCCGCCGAGGTCAAGGCGCCATGAGGCGGGCGCTCCTCGCCGCGGTGTGCGGGCTCGCGGGTCTGACCCTGCTGGCCGTACGGCTGCGCGCGAGATACATGGTGATCCGTGTCCACGGCAACAGCATGGCCCCGGCGCTGACCGACGGGGACCGGCTCCTGTCCCGGCGTACGCATCTCGCAACGCTGCGCAACGGGCAGATCGCCGTCGTCCTGAGCCCTCTCCCGATCGGCGGCAAGTTCCTGATCAAACGCATTGCCGCCCTGCCCGGCGATCCGGTCCCTGAGCACGTACGGAAGGCCGTCGATGACGACGTCGTCCCGGCCGGCAGGTTCGTCCTGATCGGTGACAACACCGAGGCCAGCTTCGACTCTCGCGAGCACGGCTTCTTCCGCGCCGACGACCTCCATGCCGTCACCATCAGGAAGCTGGAGCCCCAGCATGGCCGCTGACGGGGTGCGCCTGACCGCCTCCGCGCGTGAGGCGGCGGCAGCCGGCTGGAGCAGCGCCGCCGTCCTCATGATCGGGTACGCGGGCACGCTGCTGGGCCTCGCTGTGGTGCCGGTCGCGGCGGCCTGGCTGACCAAGCTCGTCATCGACGGCCTCACCGGGGCAGCCCCCCTGGCCGAGCTGCTGGGCCTCGCCGCAGGGCTGGCCGGCACCGGCGTCGCCGCCGCGGTCCTGCCGCACGGCTCAAGGTATCTCGGCAACCAGATCGGCCGGGCCATGATAGCCACGACGACGGACCGGCTCTTCGCGGCCACGGCAGGCTTCCCAGGGCTGCGGCCTTTCGAGGATCCACGCTTTCTCGACCGGCTGCGCCTGGCCCAGGAGGGGACGTCCAGGGCCGACAACATCGTCACCGAGTCATTCGGCCTGGTCCGCTCCGCCGTCACCGTGGTCGGATTCGTCGGCGCCGTGCTGGTGATCAGCCCGGTCATGACGCTGATCGTGGTGTGCGCCGCGGTGCCGGCGCTCGTCGCGCAGCTGAAGTTGTCCCGCCAGCGTACGAACATGATGTGGGAGATCGGCCCGGCGGAGCGACGGCAGCTCTTCTACAGCACCCTGCTCAGCACGATCGAGGCGGCCAAGGAGATCAGGCTCTTCAACACCGGCGGGTTCCTGCGCGGCCGTCTCATGGCGGAGTTGTCGACGGCTCATGCGGGCAAGCGGCGGATGGACCGCAAGGAGCTGTCGGCGGAGGGGGCGCTCGCCCTGCTGTCCGCCGTGGTGGCCGGGGGCGGACTCGTCTGGGCCATAGCCGCGGCCAGGACCGGCGCGCTCACCGTCGGGGACGTGTCGATGTTCACCGCCGCCGTCGTCGCCGTCCAGGGCGGGCTCAACACCCTGGTCACCGGCATCGCGATCGCCGATCACAACCTGCGGCTCTTCGGCCACTACGTGGCGGTGGTCAGGGCCGAGCCCGACCTCGTCGTGCCGGTCGACTCCGCGCCGCTGCCGCCGCTGCGGCGCGGGATCGAGCTGCGCGACGTGTGGTTCCGCTACAGCGACGACCATCCCTGGATCCTGCGCGGCGTCGACATGTTCATCCCGTACGGCGCGGCCGTCGCGCTGGTCGGGCTCAACGGCGCCGGAAAGAGCACGCTCGTCAAACTGCTCTGCCGCTTCTACGATCCGAGCCGGGGAGCGATCCTCTGGGACGGAGTCGACCTGCGCGACATCCGGCCGGACGCGCTGCGGGATCGGATCAGCGGCGTCTTCCAGGACCACATGACCTATGACTTCTCCGCCCGCGACAACATCGGCGTGGGAGACGTCAGTGCCCGCGACGACCTGGACCGGATCCGCGCCGCCGCGCGAAAGGCGGGCGTGGACGAGTTGCTCGCAGCCCTTCCCCGCGGCTACGACACGCTGCTCACCCGGATGTTCATCAGCGAGGAGGACCGCGAGGACTCCTCGACCGGCGTCGTGCTTTCGGGCGGCCAGTGGCAGCGAACCGCCCTGGCCAGAGCCTTCCTCCGCGACGGACGGGACCTGATGATCCTCGACGAACCGAGCTCGGGTCTCGATCCGGAGGCCGAGGCGGACGTGCACGCCCGGATGCGCCGGCACCGCGCGGGCCAGACCAGCCTGCTCATCTCGCACCGGCTGAACACCGTTCGTGACGCCGATTTGATCGTCGTCCTCAAGGACGGGATCGTCGCCGAGCGGGGAGATCACGACGACCTCATGGCGGTGGACGGCACCTACGCCCGCTTCTTCCGCCTGCAAGCCCGCGGATATCACGAGATGGCTCTCAGTGAAACCGCGTCCAGTGAACCCGAGTCGGTGAAGGAGGTGAGAACAGAATGCTGGACAAGCTCATCGACCGGTTGATTCCCACGGTCAAGGCCGACGCGGCGTGCACCCCGAGGTGTGTGCAGGTCAGCTACGACCCGAACACCGGGTGTTACAAGATGAGGTGCTATCAGAGCGACTGCACCTACCGCTTGGTCACCCTGTGCTAATAGGCCGCCGGAGAAAGGTGGGACACGTGAAACTCATCACCAACTTGGCGGACCGGATCGTCGCCTTCGTCGTACCGTCCGGCGACGCGCAGGCCGCCTGCACCGCACGGTGCATGCTCGACCACACGACCTGTACGGGCAGCATCTGCTGCGCCTACTTCAAGTGCTGGAGGAGCGACTGCTCGGTCTACTGGAAGAAGCAGTGCGCCTAGGCAGGTAAGCGGGACCCTCTGGCAGGCGCCGGCCAGAGGGGCTCCGTAAAGCTTCGGGGGCAGGCGTGCGGCTGAAGGGCCCGAGGCCGGGCCCCTTCAGCCGCACGGGTCTGCCGCCGATCAGCGCCGGTGGCGGCGGCGCCGGCGGCGGCTGTAGGAACTGTCGTTGTCCGGTGGCGGCGTCGGCAGGCTGAGACGAGGCGAGGGCAGGATCCTGGCTGCGGTCAGGCGGCTCGGCGTTCTCATGGTGGCGGCTCCTAACGTGGTGGAGCGATCGGCGCGGCTGCGCGTGCAGCCTCGCCTGGGGGAGCTACCCGGGGCGCCAATGCGACAATCTGCGCAAAACGGACTCCAGGGCCAGGCTTTGACGCCCCAAAACGCTCGGTCCGGTGGGTGCCGAGTTCGCTGGCGATCATCGCGCCTTCCTTCTGGCGCGGCCGGGCTCAGGCGGTTTTCCGGACGTGTGACGCCTCGACGGAGAGCGGCGCGCCGTCGTGGTCGAGCGGGTGGAGTGGGGGAAGCTCCCGCCCTTGATCATCGACGAGAACGGAGTGCGGCTCGTCCGAGGCGAAGGCGTGGCGCTCGCCCCACTGGCGGAGGGCGACGACGGCCGTGAAGAGGTCCTGCCCGGCTCTGGTGAGCCGGTAGGTGTGTCGCCTGCCGTCGGTGGCGGCGCTTTTGTCCAGGATGCCGTGTTCGACGAGTTTGCGCAGCCGGTCGGTGAGGATGTTGCGGGCGATCCCCAGTCGCTGACGGAACTCGGTGAAGGTCGTCGCCCCGTCCATCGCGTCGCGGATGATCAGCAGGCTCCACCGGTCGCCTATCAGGTCGACGGTCCGGGCGACCGGGCAGGCCGGGTCGGTCCAAGCGCTTCCCGCGGCGAGTGTGACGTCCACTGGCCCTCTCCATGATGAGTTGCAATCTGAAACCATTATGCCCTACCTTCGAATAGGTTGCACTTTGCAACTCATCGGAGGGTGATATGTCGTCAGGGTTGTCCGGGAGGCAGCGGGCCGTGCTCGCGCTGGTGTGCGCGGTGGCGGTGTCGGCCATCTACGGCATCCAGCCGATCCTCGAGGCCGCGGGCGAGGACCTCGGGCTGAGGGAAGGAGCGCTGGGGTGGCTGGTCGCCGCCGGCCAGATCGGCTATCTCGCGGGGCTGGTGCTGCTGGTGCCGCTCGGTGACCTGTTCGACCGCCGCAGACTCATCACGGTGCACCTGCTGCTCACAGCGGCAGGCGCGGTGGTGGCCGCCGCCGCGCCCGGCGGTGGCATCGCGATCGCGGGCCTGGCCCTGGCCGGACTGTTCGCCGTGGTCGTCCAGATCACGGTGGCGTACGTCGCCGCCGTCTCACCGACCGGCGAGCGCGGCCGCGACATCGGAGCGGTCACCTCGGGCGTGGTCATCGGGATCCTCGGAGTGCGGGTGGTCGCGGGCGCGCTGGGCGAGCTGGCCGACTGGCGCATGGTCTACCTCGTCATCGCCGGGCTCTGCGCGACACTCGCGCTCGCCGCCCGATTCACCCTTGAGCCCGACATCCGCCGCCCCCGAGCACGGTACGGGCGGTTGCTGGCATCGCTGGGTCGTCTGGTCGTCGGCGACCGGCTCTTCCTCAGCCGTGGACTGGTCGCGTTCTTCCTGTTCGCCTCCTTCGGCACGCTGTGGAGCGGACTGGCGCTCCCGCTCGGCGACGCGCCGTGGCACCTCGGCACCACCGAGATCGGATGGTTCGGGCTCGCCGGTCTCACCGGGGCCCTGGGCGCGGCCAGGGCCGGCCGATGGGCCGACCGGGGCCTCGCGCCGTCGGTCACCGGCTGGTCGCTGGCCCTGCTCACCGTCTCATGGCTGCTGATCGCCCAAGCCGGGTCATCGTTGTGGTCGTTGATCGTCGGCGTCATCGTCCTGGACTTCGCCGTGCAGGCTGTTCACGTCAGCAGCCAGCACCTGCTCACCACCGCCCGCCCCGACCGGAGCAGCAGCGTCATCGGCGCCTACATGGCCTTCTACTCCCTCGGCTCCGCCCTCGGCGCGCTCACCACCACCTGGGCCTACAGCGCCGCGGGATGGCCGGCCGCCAGTCTGCTCGGCGCGGCCTACGCCGCACTCGGACTCCTCGTCGCCACCTCGACCCGGCGCCTCACCGACCTGCCGCCCGACCGCAGGGTCGCCACCGTGTAGCCCATGACGCGGCGGCCCGGCGGCGGGCCGCCGCTAAGGTGATGTGATGTCCCGCCTGCTTGTTCTCAGCGCAGCCGCCCTGACGGTTGCGGTCGGGTTGGGGGTGCGGGCCTTGTTCGACGGCCCCGTGTCGAAGTACGCGGGCGACGCCCTCTACACCGTGCTGCTCTACACGCTCGTGCTGCTGATCCTCCCCAGAGTGAGACCCTGGGTGGCGGCGGGAACGGCGGCCGGCGCGAGCTGGCTGATCGAGCTCGCCCAGCTCGGGGAGATCCCGGCCGTGCTGCGGCCGCTGCTGGGCAGCACGTTCAACCCGCCCGACCTTTTCTGGTACGCGGTCGGCGCCGCGGCGGCATGGGCCGCGCACACACTCTGGCTGCGGAGGACCGGATGACGGCGTGGCGGATCCTGCTGGTCACGGCGGCCATCGCGGGCCTGGCGAGCTTGGCGGCGTCGGTCGGCCGCCCGTGGG
The DNA here is from genome assembly GCF_004349015.1 of Nonomuraea diastatica. NCBI lineage: Bacteria > Bacillati > Actinomycetota > Actinomycetes > Streptosporangiales > Streptosporangiaceae > Nonomuraea > Nonomuraea diastatica. Next base: position 12,286 of record NZ_SMKP01000006.1, on the reverse strand, counting down.
CCTACTTCACGGTGCAGAGCAATGTCATGCTCGCGCTCTACTACGCCTGGCGGCTGGTCAACGACCGCAGGAGACCGGCGTCCGCCGACGTCAAAGGCGCGGTGACCCTTTACCTGCTGGTCACTTGCCTGGTCAACTACGTCTCGCGCGACCTGGCGAACCCGCTGGCGCTGCTGGACGGCGGCGTGCGCGGGCTGGGCAACTTCTTGCTGCACTACGTTACGCCCGTCATGGCGCTGGTCGACTGGGTCGCCTTTGACCGGTCGCGCCGGGTGCGCTGGTCGGCGCCGTTCGCGTGGCTGGGCTTCCCGCTCCTGTACGGTGCCTTCGTGCTGCTCACCGCACCCAACCTCCCCCGCCGCTACGTCTATCCGTTTCTGAACGTGGAGCGACTGGGCTGGCCGACGGTCGCCTCGGCGGCCCTCGCCGCGCTGGCCGCCTTCGTGATGCTGGGCTACGTCCTGCTCGGCGTCCGCCGGCCCACGACCGAACCGACGGGCGATTGAACTCCCGCTGCGTCAAGCATCGGCCGCGGGTTCGGCGAGGTCCACGACGGTGGCGGCGAACGCCAGCGGTCCGGGCAGCAGGGGATCGACCAGGCGAGCAGCGCGCCCAGGAGCACCGCGCAGGCTAGCAGGAGGGTGCCGCGCGGGTCGCCGGCGGAGCGGAGCAGCCCTTCGCGGGCAGCTGGTGCGGGGCTTGGAGGGCGGTGGCACGCAGCCCGACGATCGCGGCTCCCAGGGTGAGCAGGGCCAGGGCGGGCGCCACGACGTTCGCTCCGGGCAGCCCCGCCGCGCACGAGGGAGGCGTCGATCAGCATGACCACGATGACCAGCGGCAAGGCGCGGAAGGCGCGCGGCCCTCGCCAGAACAACCCGGTGTATCCGGCCGCGGGGCGGCTGGGTGGTGGGGCCGCCGAAACGCGGCGGCTCGGCCCGCCGGCTGGTCGCCGCGACCGCCACTACGGCCTGGCCCCGCACCGGCTCGTCGCGCGGGACTCGACGGAGGGCATACGACGGCCGCTGCCCGCATGAGTGCCGGGAGGGTCGCGGAGCCGGCTGACGCGCGGAAGTGATCGCCCGAGGGCCAGCTCCCAGGGTGAAGCTCACGTCAGGTAGCGGAACCAGAGGTACGGCACGGTCAGCGTGATGGTCACCACGGTGACGATCAGGCCGTACTTGGTGAACTGCCAGAAGCTGATCGGGGTGCCGTTGCGGGCGGCGATGCCGAGGATGACCACGTTCGCCGCCGCGCCGACGGCGGTGGCGTTGCCGCCCAGGTCGGCGCCGAAGGCCAGCGCCCACCACAACACTTGAGCCTGGCCGTCGCCGCCGCCCGCCTGGACCAGTTCGGCGACGATGGGGCTCATGGTGGCTACGTACGGGATGTTGTCGACGATGGCCGACAACCCGGCCGAGGCCCAGAGCAGGCCCATGGTGGTGAGCTCCAGCCGGCCCTCGGTGGCGGCCGTCGCGGCCTGGGAGATCTGGCCGATCACGCCGGTCTCCACGAGCGCCCCGACCATGATGAACAGCCCGGCGAAGAACACCAGCGTCGGCCACTCCACCTCCTCGATCGCGTCCGAGGTGCTGACCTTCGTGGCGGCCACCAGGACGCCCGCGCCGAGAATGGCCACCACCGACGGCTCGTAGTGCAGCACGGGATGCAGCACGAACCCGATCATGACCAGGGCCAGCACAGTGAGGCTCTGCCAGAGCAGCCGTGGGTCGGCGATGGCCTCCCGCTCGTTGAGCGCCATGATCTCGGCAGCGCGTTCCGGGTCGTAGCGGAAGGACTTGTTGAACAGGATCCGGCACAACCCGATAAAGACGATCATCAGCACGATGACGAGGGGCGCCATGTGGACGAGGAAGTCGTTGAAGCTCAGGCCCGCGCGGCTGGCGATGATGATGTTCGGCGGGTCGCCGACCAGGGTGGCGGCGCCGCCGATGTTGGAGGCCATGGCCTCGGCGATCAGGAACGGCGCCGCATGCAGCGCCAGCCGTTCGCACACCAGGAAGGTCACTGGCGCGATCAGCAGCACGGTGGTGACGTTGTCCAGCAGCGCCGAGGCGACGGCGGTGATGACCACCAGCAACACCATCAGCCGGTAGGGATGCCCCTTGGCGCGTTTGGCCGCCCAGATCGCCAGGTATTCGAAGATGCCGGTCTGTTTCAGCACGCCGACGATGATCATCATGCCGAGCAGCAGGAAGATGACATTCCAGTCGATGCCGGTGTGCTCGTCGAAGAACGCGGCTCCGGCGTCGGTGGCGTGGATCAGCAGCATGAGGCCGGCGCCGCCGAGCGCGGCGGCGACGCGGTGGATCTTCTCGGTGGCGATCAGCGCGTAGGCGCACAGGAAGATCGCCACCGCCAGCCATGCCGTGACGGTCACGCGGCCACCGCCCGGTCCAGCAGCGCCTGGAGCGTGACCGCGCCCAGCAAACGCCCGTCGCTCACCACGGCCACGAGCGGGCTGTGCGTGCGCGCCATCAGCGCGGCCAGTTCCAAGATCGTGGCATCGGGGGCGCTGATCGGCAGCTCGCGCGGCTGTGCCGGTAGTGCCTCACGGACGGTTCGGCCGGTCAAGGTGTGCAGGAAGCGGTCCGCGTGCGGTTCGTCGACGACTCGCGCCAGCGCTGGATCGTCTTGGCAGTAGCCGGGCACGGCCAGCCGGAGCACCTGCGTGCCGGGCAGGATGGTGACGGGCAACCCGTGGTCGTCGACCACGATGAGGCCCGGCAGGTCCTGCTCGGCGAGGAACCGGGCGGCGTCATAGATGGGGGTGTCCACGGTGACGGCCGGAAAATCGCATGCCAGATCGCGTGCGCGCATCCTCATGCCTCTTTCGTGATCGACGACGACAATCGCCGACCAGACTTCCCGGCACACCTGCCATCAACGTATCAACGATCGGCAAATGATGGCGACCGGCCCTATGCCCACCGAGAACGGGCACGATCACGTCCCGCCCGCAGGCGTCCGTGATCCGCCTCCACGATCACCAGGCCCAGGTGGGGTCGCCGGTGGCGGCCTGGGACACCGCCCACAGCCGTTCGCGGGCGGCCTCGTCGTAGGCGAAGGCCGGGGCGCGGACCGGGCGGAAATCTTCATCCACGTAGGGCCCCGGCAGGTTCCCGTCCCAGGTGGCCAGCCGGGCGTAGGTCTCACCGAGGCGTTCGGCGGGGACGGCCAGGCGGTTCTTGGGGGCGTACAAGGTGCGCTGCAACCAAGGCATGGCCGCCACCCGATCCGGGTCGAGACGGACGGCGGGGACGCGCACGCAGGTCGTCTCCAGGTGTCCGCCGGCCTTCTCGGCCAGGGTGAACGTGGTCATGATCTGCGCGAGCTTGGCGTGGTAGTAGGCGCGGGTCGGGGTGTACCAGCTCGGGTCGTCGAGTTGGCCGAAACGGATCCGGATGCGGGGCATCGAGAGCAGGCCTTTGCTGGCGACATTGATCACGCGAGGGTTGTCCGCGGCGGAGAGCAGCCGGCTGAGGTGTGCGGTGAGCAGGAAGGGGCCCAGGTGGTTGACGGCCCAGAACAGCTCGTGCCCATCCGCCGTGAAAAGGGGGGCGCGGATCGTCTGGTCGAAGACGGCGGAGTTGTTGATGAGCACGTCGAGGTGGCCGGCGGTCTGTGCGAGCTGCTCGGCGGCGGCCTTGATGGAGCCGGGTGCCGACAGGTCTGCCTGGATCAGGCCGGCTGGGTGCTTGGCTTGGGCGTTGATGTCGGCCAGCGCGGCGCGGCCTCGGTCAGGGTCTCGGCACAGCGCCAGCACGTGGTGGCCCGCGGCGGCGAGGGCGCGGGCGGCGCGCAGGCCGATCCCGGAGTTGGCGCCGGTGATGGCGATGGACAGCATGCGAAGAGTATAGTCTGTTCGGAACGGTCCGAACAGACTATACTTCGTGCGTGGCCAGTGTCGAGGAGTTCGTGGAGAGTGCCGGGCTCTACTTCGAACGTTTGGGACTCAGCCGTACGGCAGGCCGAGTCATCGGCGTGCTCCTGGTCGATCCGGACGATTCCGCCGACGCCCCGGGGTTGTGCGAGCAGCTCGGCGTGGCCAAGAGCAGCATGAGCGTCGCTCTGGGGCAACTCGAACGGGGCGGGCTCGTCGAGCGCTTCCGCCCACCCCGGGGGCGCCGCGATCACTACCGGTTGACCGAGGACGTCTTCGGGCGCGCATTCAGGGCCAAGATGGCCGAGTTCACCGCGTTCGCGCAGCTCGCCGAACAAGGGCTGGCCGCGGTCGGCGACCACCCCAAAAGCCGGGCCAGGCTGGAGCACATGCGCGACATGTACGGCTTCATGGGCCGCGAGTTCCCCAAACTCCTCGACCAGTGGGACCGAGAGCGCCACTGACAGCCGAGTAGTGCTCCGCCGTCGTCCGCGACGGCTTCGTCCGGCGGACGGTCAGGCCGCCCACGACCGGGCCGCCTCCGGGTGGTCCCGCTTCCGCGTCGTACCAGGCCGGTCGTCATCCGGCGTGCCCTTGCCTCTTCTCGTTCGAAGGGCCTCCGCCGAAGTGCGATGAGGGCCGGTACCCCTGCGATTAGCACTTTTAGCTGCGAAGGGGACGAAGCGGTCGTCAGATCCGGAGCCGTACGGGGCTGACGTCATGGGGTCGGCGTGACGGCGTCGCAGGGGTCGAGCGCCTGCGACGAGGACGACGAGGACGACGGGGACGGGGCGGGAGCGGGTGACCGGCGCGAGAGCAGATATCCCGTCACCGCGGCGAGCAGCCCGGCCAGGCCGGCCGCGGCGAAGCCGCCCGCCGGTCCGGACGCGTCGATCGCCACTCCCACGACCGGTGAGCCGAGCGCGAACCCCGCGCTCGCCGCCGAGGAGTGCAGGCCGGTCGCCTCACCGCGCACGCTGGCCGGCGCGAGCCGGCTCACCGCGTCGGAGACCGTGGAAAGGAGTGCTCGACGAGCTCCCGAATCTTCCCTGGCCGCCGCGCTGGACGGTGCGCCTGCCGCTGGTCTGGGCGGTCGGGCAGGGTGTCGCCACCGACGCCGATCCGCTTCCGGTGGTGCTGTTCTCGAACGCGTGCGCCTGGCGAACGTCGGTGCTGGAAACGATGGAAGGCACGGGGCGCTGCTGGCGGGTGGCGTTCGAAAGCAACAGTCTCGCCGGAGTGCTCGCCGCGCTACGGGCCGGGCTCGGCGTCGCGGCACTCCTGCCCGCCAATCTCGAGCCGGCCATGGCCTGCCACGACGCGGCCGCGCTGCCTGCCCTGCCGGACGTCGAACTAGGCCTCGCCCGCCACCCCGGTACCGAAGGCGACGTGCTCATCGACGCCGTGGAGACCGCTCTGCGGCGGATGATCTGACTCGCGGACGTGCGGTCGAGTGCCTTGCGCGCCGCCGGCGGCTGCGTCCTCGCCGGCGCCTCGCCCGCCTCGGCCACGTCGCACTACGGCAAAAGCACATGGATCAGCGCCGAGAGAGGCTGGCAGCACGCGGGCGTGTACGTCGAACCCGGTGACATGATCCGGATCCGCTACGCCGGCGGCCGGTGGACGGTCGACCACCGCGCGTTCCCCTACGTGTCCTCGGCCGGCTATGCCCGGCACATCGACCGCAGGATCTACCAGCAGTGCAAGATCCTCAGCAGGCACCCGCACGGCTCGATGATCGCGAAGATCAACGGAGACCACTACAGGGTCGGCAGCAGGGCCCTGATCCGGGCGCGCGAGGCGGGCTTCCTCCAGCTGCGCGTCAACGACGCCAACGGTTGTCTCCGCGACAACGACGGCTCCGCCCGCGTGAAGATCACGGTCGCCGACCACTGAGAGCTGCTGACGCGATGAGGTGAGACGCCGCCCGGAGGCCCGCCCGTTCCTGCCCCGGCTCAGGCGGGCGGGGGTGGGGGAGGTGCGGTGCTCCCGCGTATGACGAGTTCGGTGGCCAGTTCGACGCGGCTTTGTGGCAGGTGTTCGCCGTGAGCCAGTTTGAGCAGCATCGAGGTGGCCGCGGCGGCCATCTCGGCGAGGGGCTGGCGGATGGTGGTCAACGGCGGGATGGCCCAGCGCACCGAGGGCAGGTCGTCGAAGCCGATCACGCTGAGATCGTCTGGGACGCGCAGGCGGAGCTGGTGGATGGCGTGGTAGACGCCGATGGCCTGGCCGTCGTTCGTGGCGAAGATCGCGGTTGGCCGGTCGGGCAGGCGCAGCATGCGGTGCGCTTCGGTCAGGCCGCCTTCGATCAGGAAGTCTCCCTGGCCGATCAGCTCCGGATCGGCGGGTATGCCGGCCATGTCCAGGGCGGTGCGGTAGCCGTCGAGCCGGGCCCGGCTGCGCAGTGCGGAGTCCGGCCCGGTGATGATGCCGATGCGGCGGTGCCCGAGTTCGAGGAGGTGGCGGGTGGCTGTGAGGCCGCCGTTCCAGTTGCCGGCGCCGACCGAGGGGGTGTTGCGTGCGGGGGCGTCGGCTGGATCCAGCAGGACGAGTGGGATCTCGCTGCGGGCGAGTTGTTCGTGCTGGGTCTCGGTGAGGCCGGAGAAGACCGCGATCACCCCCTGGGGGCGGCGCCGGAGCACGCCTTCCAGCCAGGTGTCCGCGGCGGTGTGGTCATGGCGCAGTTCGGATATTCCGAACCTCGGAGCGGCCGTTCACGACCTTGGAGACCGTCGCGGTGGAAACGCCGGCCAGCTCGGCGAGCTGGGCGATGGGGGAGCGGACGACTCCGTGGTCATGGCGGCAGTGTAATCACGGCGAACGAAGAGGGCGCCTTGCGAGGCTGGAACCTCGGGCCGGGGAGCGTTGCCCGCCCCGCGCCGCGATGTGAGTGCTGACCTTGCTGTACGACCCAGGCGGGCTCGGCCTTGCACCGAGCCCGCCACGCCGGCGCCACAGGTCCTGCTCACGTGTCGTGACAGCGCTCATCCGATCGGTCGTGTGCCGTTGCCGTGCCTCTGCGCCGGACCCGGGTCACGCCATCAACGCTGCCGGGTCAGCAGACCCGGCCGGTAGGGCAGCAGGCCGTAGTCACCGCCGGAGTTGGGATCGCGTCCCTGGTAGAGCAACTGCAGGTTGCAGGGATCAACGGTCATGGTCTGATCGGCGCTGGTGCGGATCAGTTCGCCGTGGCTGATGTCATTGGTCCAGGTGGCGCCGCTGTTGGCCTTGCCGGCGAAGGGGTTGCTCTCGGTGGCGGCCTGCGGTGTCCACGAACCGTTCAGGCTGGTGGCGGTGAACGAGCGGAAGTAGCGGCCCTGCGAGCCGATCGCCTCGACGATCATGAGGTAGCGGTTCTGGCCCTGGAGCTTGTAGACCTGAACGGCTTCGAACAGGTTGTTCCTCGTATCGCTCATGATCACCGTCGAGGTGCTGCCGAAGCTGCCAGGGAAGTTCCCGATGGGCATGCTGGCCCGGTAGATCTTGCCGTTGTCCCCGGCGAAGAACAGGTACATGTTCGTGCTGTCACCGATGAGCGCCTGGTCGATGGGTCCCGTCCCGGAGTCTGAGATGCTTCCGGAGAAGAGCACCTGCTGCGACGACCAGCCATTCGGGTTGGTGGGGTCGCTGGAGGTCCTGTAGGAGAACGCGGTCCCGCCCCACTGGTAGGCGAGCACCCAGATGTTCCTCGGGGCGAAGTAAAAGAGCGTGGGCGCGACAGTGGCGGAGGACATCGTGTTCTGGCTGGCCGAGGCCATGTCGGACCAGTTGGTGAAGAGGCTGAAGTTCATCGAACCCCACCTCGTCCCCGTGTCGTGCGTCGTGGCGTAGACGAGATGCCTGCCGTTGTAGGGGGCGACGGTGAAGTCCTTGAGGGAGACCCAGCCCGACTTCGGGGTCGCCAGCGGGCCGGTCGATGTCCAGCGGTACGTCGACGGAAGATCGCACGTACCGGGGTTGCCGCCGCCGTCGACCCGGACGAGCTGCCACTGCTGGTTGTTGCCGCCCCAGTCGTCGTACTGGACGATGTTGGCGCCGTCGGCGGTGGAGGCGCCTTGCACTTCGAGGGCCTTGTTGCTGTGGCGGGAGATGAACCTCACATGGCCGTCGGAGCTGTCGGCCAGCCGCCACTGCTGGTTGGTGCCGTTGTGGTCGGCCCATTGGACGATGGAGCCGCCGTTGGCGGTGGAGAAGTTGTAGACGTCCAGGACCTTGCCGGAGTGGCGGGACTTGATGCGGTAGTAGCCGCCGCCGGAGTCGACGAACTGCCACTGCTGCTGGTCACCGTTGTTGCGGGTCCACTGGGTGATGCGGGCGCCGTCGTTGGTGGCGAGGTTGTAGACGTCCAGGGCCTTGCCGCTGCCGCGGTTGACCAGGACATACCACGCGCTGGTGTCGACCGTCGCGGCCGATGCCTGGGGTGTGAGGACCACGCCCACGAGAAGCAGCGACGACAGAACCGCGAGCACGCGCCTCACAGGAACCTCCAGAGGTTGTTGTTCGCGCCGTTGTCGTCGGCGAGCACGACCTGCGCGCCCTGCGCAGTGCCGGCGAGGCCGAGGACGCGCCCGCCGTTGGCGCACTGGATGCGGAAGGCGGCGCCCGACCCGTGGCGCAGCCGCCAGCGGTGGTCGGCGGTGCCGTTGTCGGCCCACTGCACGACGCGCGACCCGGCAGCGGTGCCCATGTTCTCCACGCCCAGCACCTTCTGGCTGTGGGAGTTGCGCAGCCGCAGGTAGCCGCCGGTGTCGACGATCGCCGTCCACAGGTGGTCGGCGGTGCCGGTGTCGCCCCACTGGACGACGAGCGCGCCGTCGGCCGTGGACATGCCGGTGACGCCGAGCACCATCCCGGTGCCGACGTTCTGGACACGCCGCGCGCCGTTGGGCACGAACCGCCACTGGTTGTCCGGGCTGCCGTTGTCGGCGTCCTGGACCGCCTGGGCGCCGTTGGCGGTCGAGCCGTTCTGGATGCCGAGCAGCTTGGAGCTGTGGACGTTGCGGATCTTGACGGAGCCGTCGCCGGCGTCGCTGATCGCCCAGCGGTGGTCGGCGGTGCCGGTGTCACCCCACTGGAGCACCCGGGCATTGTCGGCGGTCGACATGTTCTCGACCCCCAGCACCTTGCCGCTGTGGACGTTGCGGAACCGCAGCGCACTGCCGTCGATGACCGGGACCCAGTCGTGGTCGGCGGTGCCGTTGTCGGTCCACTGGAGGGCCAGGCCGCCGTCGGCGGTGGACATGTCCTGGATGCCGAGGGCCAGCCCGCTGGCCGCGTTGATCAGCCGGAAGCTCGCCGCGCCGGTGCCGCCCTGGCCTCCGGTGTTCCAGTAGACGACGTAGTCGTGGCCGTGAGCGTCGTAGAACGGCCCCAGCCGCACCGGAGCCCCGTTGGCCGTGGCCGTGAAGGTCAGGGAGGAGGTGCTGGTCCGGGTGATCGAGGTAGGAGTCAGGGCGGGGGCCGACGACGGGCCGGTGTTGCCGTAGTCGCCCGACAACACGACCGGGCCGTAGGTGACGGCCTGCACACCGGGATCGTCGTTGGCGGCCTTCATGACCACCCGCATGGGCAGCCGCACGGTCACGGTGTCGCCCGACGTCCACGACCGGGTGAGGCCGGCGTAGGTGCCCGGCGTGGTGGCGATGTCCTGCTGGACTCCGTTGACGCTGATCGTCGCGCCCTGGGTCCAGGCCGGGATGCGGACGCGCATCGTCCACGATCCGCTCACGTTGCCGGTGACCTGCAGCGACGTGGTGTCACCGCCCGGGTAGGAGGTGGTCTGGGTGACCGTGATGCCGCGCTGGCTCCAGGTGAGCGTGGAGGGCACGAACAGGTTCACGAACAGGGTGGTGCCGTTGTGGAAGTAGATCGAGTCCATCAGCTTGGTGTTGGTCTCGATCCCGGTGCCCTGGCAACACCAGAAGGAGGTGTAGTCCGTGCTCCAGGTGCCGCCGCCCCAGGCCGGGCCGACACCTCGCCGCCCGCCGGGGTCGAGCGGGGTGAAGTAGGTGACGTGCCCGTGTGCGTCGGCCGGGTTCTGCTGCCCGATCAGGTGGTTGAGCAGGGCGTTCTCGTAGTAGTCGAAGTAGTCGGCCCGGGTCGGCGACAGCAGCCACAACTCCCGGGTCAGCTTGAGCATGTTGTAGGTGTTGCACGCCTCGCCGGTGTCCCTGGTCAGGTGGGCGGCGATCGCGTTGGGGGCGCGGAAGTGCTCGGCCTGGCTGTTGGAGCCGTTCGCGTACGTGTGCGCGCCGACGGTGATGGACCAGGCGTTGACGGCGATGTCGCGGTAGCGGGTCGTGCCCGTCGCCTTGTACTCGCGGGCCGCTCCGATCCACTTGGGCACCTGCGTGTTGGCGTGCAACCCGTTGAGCCGGTCCTGGTTCGCGGCCAGCGGGTCGAACACGGCGGCGTGATCGAACCGCTGGGCCGTGGACAACCAGCGGGAGTCGCCCGTCATCTGGTACAGGTCCGTCAGCACGGCGTTCATGCCGCCGAACTCGGTGCCGAGCATGGCCTGCATCTGGCTCGAGCCGAGTCGTGACGTGCGGGCGTCCACCCACCCCGCCAGGGCCAGCAGCACGGTCCTGGCCTGAGGGTTGCCGATCAGCCGCCAGACGTCCAGCAGCCCGGCCAGGGTCTTGTGGATGCAGTAGTACGGCACGTTGCCGTTGTTCAGGGTGCGGTTCTCCACGGCCGTGATGTCCGACTCCGGGAAACCGGACAGGTAGCCGCTGGTGAATCCGGCGGCGCCGTTGTTGGCCTGGCATCTGGCCAGTTCGGTCACCATGTGGTCGGCTTTGTCCCGGCAGGTGGTGTCGCCGAGCACGGCGTAGGCCTGCGCCCACGCCGTCAGGAAGTGGCCCTGCATGTGGGACCGGAACGGGAAGCTGGGCGCGTCCCAGCCACCGTTGGCCGCAGCGCCGTTGGTGGACAGCCGGTGGTTGGCCCGGAAGACGTACAGCAGGCGGTCGACATCGACGAAGCGCAGGTAGTTGAGCGTGCGGTTCTGGTTGTCCAGCAGGCGGCCGGAGGTCAGCCGGACCTGGCCGAGATCGAACGCGAAGGCCGAGACGCCTATGTCGGATCTCGTCCAGGGGAGTGCGGCCAGAGCGGGAGACGTGCCGGCCACCTGGCCGGCGACCGAGAACGCGGCGGTCGCGCCTGCGGCCTGTAAGAGCTGACGACGGCTCAAGGACATGCGCTGCTCCTTGGAGATGGGGGTGGTGACCGGCCGCCGCCGGTCGCGTGTTCACCGGGTCAGGAGGCTGCCCATGGGGTCGTCGGCGCGGGGATGCCGCTCTCCGACGACTTGTTAGCGCTACATTTCGGTGATGTCCGGGACCATGGCCTGCCTGCGGACGGTGTGTCCTGTGCCGTCGCCGGGGATGATGCGGGACATCCAAGGCTCCTTGACGAGATCGACATCTGTTAGCGCTAACATTCTCCTGTCGGGAGCGGTGCGGCCTCCTTCGTTGAGTACGTGTCGCGGAGTACAGCCGACGGTCCGGCCCGGCGTCAACGAGGGGCATTCCTCGCCGACCTGGGCGTTGCCGCCGGAACGCCTTCCCGCCTGGAGTTTTGCATCCCAGGAGATCGTGTCGCGCCGCTCGTGCCGGTGAAAGTTTCACAGAAGTCATGGTTAACGTGCCGACGCTGAGCTACGACGTGTGGCTCACCCTCCCGGGGCATCCCTACCGGGGCCGAGGGAGGGGTCGCACCGGGGGTGCGGTCAGCTCACGCGGTGCCGGCGTTGTAGGCCCGCTGCTGGTTGCTGCCGCGGGCGCGTCCCTCTGGGTGATGGCGGGCGCGTACTTTGTGGCGATGTTCGGGCTGGGGCTGCTCAGCCCGCTGTGGGAGACGGTGGTGGCCGAGGAGGTCCCCGAGCAGGCGCTCGGGCGGGTGCGGTCGTTCGACCATCTCATCTCGTTCGCGTCGCGACCGTTCGGGCTGGCGGTGGCCGCACCGCTGGCCGCCGTCACCGGGGTGACGGCGCTTGCCTTGATCGGCGGTTTCCTGGTCGCCGCCGCGAACCTCGCCGCGGTCCTCCTCATGAGAAACCCCGTCAAGGCGTCGCCCGGCACGGCACCGAGCGGTAGCCAAGCCCCGTTCTCGCAGTGAGGGGGTGCCGTCCGCAGTGGAGAGCCTGTCCCCAAGGGCGCGACCGGGCACGGCCTGCTCGAACCGGCACACCTGATCGGCGCCGATCAGGTGTGCCGCGCTCGCCGCCCTCAAGCGCCAGGCCCGGCGCGACCTCCCCTAGGGGCGATGGTCGGCTCTTCGCCGGGCTCGCGAGGACCAGGCCCGCGCCACCACCTTCGACGTGCGGGGACTATGCCTGCGCGCCGACCGGCTCGGGCGCGGCCTGCGGCGCCGCGGTGGGGG